>JBAVKA010000062.1:0-1829 GCA_049688075.1 Gammaproteobacteria bacterium | reverse complement strand
TCTCCGTGCGAGTCCTGTGCGATCTCCTTTAACGCCGACCGCGCAGGTAATGCTCACTATGTCGCTTTTTAGTGAAGTTCGCATTGCGATTTGTCAATGGCCGATCGTTGTCTGCCAGCAATTCCTGAAGGGGCCTGAGCAGGTGTTCGCGCAGCTCGGAGCTTTTTATGCGAGCGTGCATGGTGAGATGCCAGACGCATCCGCCAAAAGCCCGTCTTGAATACCGGCAAGTCCCGCAACAGGCCCGGCGGCGGCTGTCTGAACGCGGGTGTTTATGCCACACTCCATGGATGACCATTTATTGCCTGGCAGGTGTGTCATGAAACAGAGCCGGCGGGTGTGGCCGGGCTTGCCTTATCCGCTGGGGGCGACCTGGGACGGTTCCGGAACGAATTTTGCCTTGTTCTCGGCGCACGCTGAACGGGTGGAACTGTGCCTGTTCGACAGCGAGGGCAGACGCGAGATCGAGCGCATAGCGTTGCCCGAATATACCCACGAAATCTGGCACGGCTACCTGCCCGACGTGCGTGCCGGTCAACTCTACGCATACCGTGTCTACGGACCCTACGATCCCGAACAGGGGCACCGTTTCAATCATCACAAGCTGCTTCTGGATCCTTATGCCAGGAGCCTGCGTGGCGCGCTGGTGTGGGACGATGCGCTGTTCGGCTATGTCGTCGGGGACGATCAGGCCGACCTGTCGTTTGATACGCGCGACAGCGCCGCCTTCATGCCGCGCTGTGAGGTCATCGATCCGGCATTTACCTGGGGCCTGGACCGGCCGCTGGCGCGGCCCTGGCACGAAACCATCCTCTACGAGATGCACGTGCGCGGGTATACCATGCGTCATCCCGAGGTGGCGGTGGCGGCGCGGGGCACCTTCGGCGGGCTGGCGAGCCATGGGATTATCAGCTACCTCGGGAATCTGGGCGTCACGGCAGTGGAGCTGCAGCCGGTGTATGCCTTCGTCGACGATCGCCATTTGATCGAGCAGGGCTTGCGCAATTACTGGGGCTACAATTCCATCGGCTTCTTTGCACCGCACCCGGAATACCTGGGGAGCGGCGGCATCAATGAATTCAAGACCTTTGTGCAGCTACTGCACGAGGCCGGACTCGAGGTCATTCTCGATGTGGTCTACAACCATACGGCAGAGGGAAATCACCTGGGGCCTACGTTGTCGCTGCGCGGCATCGATAACACGTCCTATTATTACCTGATGGATGACGCGGCGCGCTACTACAACGATTTCACCGGCACCGGCAATGCCCTCGAGTTGCGGCACCCTGATGTCCTGCGAATGGTGACCGATTCATTGCGCTACTGGGTCGGTGAGATGCGGGTGGACGGTTTCCGCTTCGATCTCGCCACGACCCTGGCGCGGGTCAACGGCGAGTTCGACGAGCATGCGAGCTTTCTGGATGCCATTGCGCAGGATCCCCTGCTGTCTACCGCCAGGCTCATCGCCGAACCCTGGGACACCGGTCACGCAGGTTACCGACTCGGGGGATTCCCACCGGGCTGGGCCGAATGGAACGATCGATTCCGTGATACCGTGCGGCGGTTCTGGAAGGGCGATGACGGCCAGTTGCCGGAACTCGCATCCAGACTGGCCGGATCCAGCGATATATTCGACCGTCGCGGGCGGCGCCCCTGGGCGAGCATCAACTTCGTGACCGCCCATGACGGCTTTACGCTGCAGGATCTGGTGAGCTACAACCACAAGCACAACGAAAGCAATCAGGAAGCCAATCGGGACGGACATGATCACAACTACAGCTGGAACTGCGGGTTCGAGGGACCGACGGACGATCCGGGGATCGTGCGGC
>JBAVKA010000061.1:0-8539 GCA_049688075.1 Gammaproteobacteria bacterium | reverse complement strand
GCCTGCAGGACTTATCGGGGTCAGTCCAAAGGTGGCAGCTACCAGCATGTCAAAATAACAAAGGGTGCAACATAACGAACAGGATCGACCTCTGGTAAGGCTAACAGCAGAAAAATGGTTGTGCCCGAAAGTATATTTAGCAACCCAGCTCTTGCCCTGGTCGCTGTCTCATTAATGCATAAGCCGCACTGATTCGGTCGTTCCACCCCCATTGACCACCACGGACTAGTCAGGAACTTATGTTGGATATCAGCTTGTGTGTTCATCAGAACCTCCTCTAGATGACTGATGGTATTAGCTGACAACGAGCATGTAGTTTATTTATGTTGTTTGACTGCTCCTGTCTCTCTATCATTTGTGGGAATCCATTCCACATGTTGATCTTATAGATCAAATGACTGTGTTTTTTTTGATTTCTGTCAATTCGTTTAAGAAATACTTCAATTTATGTGCCTTACCAAAGCTAGATTTAGAAGTGTTTGCTTCGCATGCCAGATATGCCGCAGAACCTGTACGAGCGAAGATAATTCACTTATCGAATAACATCCGTTTTTTTTCCATAAAAATCGTCTTCAACACAGAAACCGTAATGTATGAATATCAATAAATTTAAATTGATGATCAATACAGCTAATAGAAACAATCGATGACTGCATGTTTAAAGCAATTGGATGCCAAGTAGAAATACGTAGCGACCATGAATAACATATGATGTAGAGACAGATAATTGACAGATAAACTGGGAGGTCCAGCAAATATAACACTACTCAATTAGGGAATTCAGTTAATTGAACAGCTGATTAATACCGACAAGTGCTTTGGTTTACGTGGCTGCTTTCAGTACCTTCCTGCCGTCTAGGCAGAAATGATGTTCGACCGGATTGGGTCGTTTCCGGTCATCCGAATTGAAGGGAGAACAGAGTGGAAAAATATCCCCGAAAAAATGAGAGAAGGTCAATAGGGCTACAGCAGTTAAGAAAAAAGGGGGTATACCCCTCTGTGCTTGATTCAGGGTAGCACCAAATCATACGAATTGACCGGCTAAAGCTGCCCTGATTCAATCCTGATGGTGACTTACTGGTGACTTAATGGATGGAAAGGCCTACAGTGTCGCATGTAAGTCATTGATAAAATGGCGCGCACGGAGAGATTCGAACTCCCGACCGCCTGGTTCGTAGTTAGCAGCACTATCTCTATCTTTATGTTTCTAATGTAGATTACTGGAATGCCCGTTGCCCCGATTTGCACAACAATGCAGAACGATGCATAACCGAATCCCGCAATATTCCCGCAAGCCACGAATACCAGATGGATTGCCTTTGATCTGCGGAATAAGATGGATTCTCCAAGCAGAGTCGACCTTCTCCCCGCTGACATGCCACCTCAGAAGTATTAACTAGTTAATATATTACAATAAGTTGCATTTATGTCTTCTCGAACTGGATTATCACTCTTCGATCTTGACGCGCATGGCATATGCACATATTATTTGCGCATACTTTATACGAAACTGATAATGGTTCCCGGTTCCGATGAGCGATTTCTACAACACCAATGCCCCCAAAAAAGCGGCAAATGTCAGCATCAACAGTGACCTGTTGCAGCAGGCCAAGCTCCTGAAGATCAATCTGTCCGCCACCCTTGAAAATGAACTCGCTTCCCTGATCAGACAGAAGCGGCGCGCGCAATGGCTGGATGAGAACCAGCCCGCTTTGGACGACTACAACGCCTATGCCGAGAAGTACGGTACCTTCAGCGATGGGCTGCGTCAGTTCTGATGGCCCAGTTTGATGTTTGCCTGAATCCAAACCCCGACAGCGCGCCTGCTGTTCCTTATCTACTGGAAGTCCAATCGGACCTGTTGAAACCCGTCAGCACACGCGTCGTCGTTCCTCTCGCGTTGCTGTCCGAACGCGGTCAACCAGCCAGGTACCTCAACCCACAGTTCGAGATCGAAGGTGTTCAGGTGGTAATGGTCACAGAGCAGATCGCCGGAATTCCGAAACGCGCCCTGGGTAAAAGCGTGCTGTCGCTTGCGATACAACGGGATCAGATCATGGATGCGATCGACTTCCTGTTCAGGGGCTTTTGAAGCGGTAGCATATTCTCGCAGCTAACGCTGACCGGCTAAAGCCAGTGGTTTAAACCTTATGATCGACAATTAGCCGGCAACGAATCCAGGGCCTATGCTATCTATGTCGACGAGCATGACAAGGTGTGGCTGAGCGACTTCACCTCCAACTCCATAGTGCATTTTGATCCGGATACCGGCGAATTTACCAGACCCGCGCCGAGGCCCGGGCGGATGTATGTGACTACATTGAGCGGTTCCACAATCCACGATGCAGGCATCGACTTGAAGCGACTAAACAAAACGATTTACTCTTAACCCAACCGTCCGTGGAAACGGGGTAAAACCCCCATGGTTGAGGCCTCCGGTGCCATCGGCGGTGTGATGGGAGCTTATGCCCGGCTCTATCCCAAGGCCCATGTGCATACGCTGGTGTTTCTCGGATTCTTCATCACGACTGTAGCAATACCTGCCGTTTATATGCTCGGCTACTGGTTCCTGATCCAGTTCCTTTCCAGCCTGCCGGCCCTCGGCAGCACCACCGGCGGAGTGGCCTTCTGGGCACACGTCGGAGGCTTCCTCTGCGGTCTTATTCCAGTTCCCTTGTTTCAGCAACCTGAGTATCTGGCCGAACACAAGCAACAACAGATGCGCGAGACCGCACGCTACCGATGGTAATCGCCTGCTGCATGTGGCAGGTGCCAGTGGGAAGAGATAGTCTAAAGGGCCTATCTCCCGATCTCATCCAGATCCTCGTCGAATTAAAACGGCGCAATCCACGGTATAGCATCCGTGCTCACCAGCGAGTTTGTTCTTATTGATCATGACCAGATCGGCACGAAGTCTGCTTCTCATCGCGTTGCTCACGCTTCTTGCGTTGGCAGGGTATGAGGGCCAACGCCTGGCCGTGGTGGGCAGTGCCTTTGCGGCCAAGTACCTCTGCTCGGCGGTCTTCGTCGGTGGACGCGATCCTGATCCGGTAGCCCGGGTCGATCTACCCGCGTTCCGCTCGGCTATCCTGGGCCTGGTGGACTGGCACGTGGACTCAGCCAGCGGTACCACAAGCGCCGACATTTACTCAATTGGGCGGCGTGAGGCCCGCTACCGTCCCGGTCTGGGGTGCACCGTGGCAATCGACCGCACCCCGGCCGAGGTGCCCGTCGCACCGCCAGTCACACCGGAACCCGCGAACGCCTTTCCGCCAGTGGTACCAACCCCGCCCGCCCTGGAAAAAGTCATGGAAGCGGCCTTCAGTGAGCCGGATCCCGGGCGGCCGCGCCGCACACGTGCACTGCTTGTAATCCACCGCGGCCAAACCCTCGCGGAACGCTACGCCCCGGGCTACTCGGCGCAATCGCGCTTTATCGGCTGGTCGATGAGCAAGAGCGTGATGAGCGCCCTGGTCGGCATTCTGGTCGCGCAGGGTCGTCTCACCCTTGATGCACAGGCGCCCGTCCCGGAATGGGCGAATCCTAATGATCCGCGCCACGCGATCACCCTCGACCAGTTGCTGCACATGTCGAGCGGTCTGGAATTCGACGAGGATTACCACAGCCCGCTCTCCGACGTGGTCTGGCTGCTCTACGGTACCGGCGATGGCGCGGCCTTCGCGGCAGGCAAACCGCTCACCGTGGCACCAGGAACGACGTTCCACTACGCCAGCGGCACCACAGAGATCCTCTCCCGTATCGTCGCCGCGACGGTGGGCGAAGGCTATCCGCTCTTCGCCGAACGCACGCTGTTCGCGCCGCTCGGTATGGCGGGCACGCTCATCGAGCCGGATGCCGCCGGCACCCCCATGGGGGCCTGCTGCGTGTGGGCCACGGCACGCGACTGGACGCGCTTCGGACTGCTTTACCTCCATGAGGGAGTCTGGCACGGGCGGCTCATCCTGCCGGCAGAGTGGGTGCGCTACAGCCGAACCCCGGCACCGTCCGCCAAGGCGGGCCAATACGGCGCCCATTTCTGGCTCAAGGTCCCGCCGCCCTACCGCATCGAGCCGGGCCGGCCACAGCTGCTGCCGGCCGATGCCTTTCATGCGGTCGGCCATGGGGGCCAGTTCGTCACGGTGATCCCCTCGCATGAGCTGGTGGTGGTACGACTGGGGCTCGCGCTCGACCCCGTGGCCTGGGATCACGAAGCGTTCATCCACGATCTGCTCGCGGCACTGGATGCGAAGCTTGAGGGGATTGCGATTCCCAGCGAGTAGCCGCTTTTCACCGACTTCACCAAACACCCTGCCCACGTAGTATATTTTTGGCATGTGCGGTCGTTTCACCCTCCATACCCCAGAGATGCGCCTGAGGGAGGTCTTCCACCTTGAGCACACGGCATACCTTGGCCTGAAGCCCCGCTACAACATCGCCCCCTCGCAGCAGGTTCCGATCATTCGGGAAACCGACACCAGTCGGGAAATGGTGATGGCAAAGTGGGGCCTTGTCCCGCATTGGTCGAAGGAGGCGAAGACCAAGTATTCCACCATCAATGCCCGGATCGAGACGGTGACCGAGAAGCCTGTCTATCGGAGCCCCTTCAAGCACCGTCGCTGCCTCATCCCGGCGGATGGCTTCTATGAGTGGAAGGTAACCGACGATCGTAAGGTACCCCATTACATTCGCATGGAAGATAGGGATGTGTTCGCGCTCGCTGGCCTGTGGGATCACTGGGAAGGCGACGGTGAACGCCTGGAGAGCTGCAGCATCATTGTGCTGCCCGCCAATGAGGTCATGAAGCCGTTGCATGACCGGATGCCGGCCATCATCGCACCGGCCCATTATGAACTGTGGCTAGACCCGAGGGTAACCGACAAAGCCGATATCATGGGGTGTCTCAACTCCGCCCCCTCCACGAATCTTCTGACTTATCCTGTCAGTACGTGGGTGAATTCCCCAAAACACAATGATGACCGCTGTATACAACCGTCAAGATGACCCTGGAAGAAGTGCAGACCCTGTTGCGGCTGCTGGTCAAGTGGGAGCGGGAGGAATTAGCGTTGCTTATGCAATAGCGCGGTAAGCAATAGGCAGCCTGCTGCCATAGCACTCCGGGATTCCGGTGAACTGGAGCCGGATGAGATCATCTAGTCGGTGGCCAACCGGTTCTAGAGCCCCGCCTTGACGACGGCGCAGGTGCTGCGCAAAAGGCTTGGCAGTACAAACGTGCGGTGCCAACCAGGCTCAGAAAGAGGATGCACTGTTGAACGCATCACAACAAACGTGTACACATCCTCATTGAGCAGGAGGGTGTCATGAGAGACATGCTAAGAATCGCTGTTATTGTTGCGTCGGCGGTTTCGTTCAGTATACGCACCGGTGTGAGCCATGCAGACCGCTTTACACTGGCAGATATCAGGGAACGATGTGCCGCACCCGAGGGGTCGGAGGAATTCGCATTCTGTCGAGGATATGTAGTGGCATTGATTGATGGGCTAATCGTAAGACACGACCCGGACTGCATACCACCTATGGTAAATGACTATCAGTTTGCATTCATCATGCGCAAATATCTCAACGCCAATACAGAAAATCTCCAACAGCCAGCCGTTGATGGTGTCCTGAGTGCTATTTCTGAGACGTTTAAGTGTACAACAAAGGGGTCGAAATGACCGCCGTGCTTAGCGTCGATACACGGCGCTCCTTGCGGCTGCTGCCTGAGAGGAGCGGGAGGAAATAGAACTACCGAAAGACACCCCGAATGAGTCGGAGGGGGAAAGCGGGTAACACTCGGTCCACGCTGGACTCGGTGATTCAGCCAGACCCTGCCCGCGTGGCGGGGTTTTCTATGGAGGCAGTACATTGTGAAGGATACAAAATCATTAATAATTGAGCAGATTGAATGGCAATTTCAGAAATCAACCGAGGCCACTTCCCACCGCCAACCGGCACTTAACAAAACCGGCATTAAATGGATGAAAGTAAGATGCAAGAATTGCAACCATGAATGGAAAACCAAAGATAGTCATCAGATTGGAAGTTTTTATGAGTTGGCGAATGATTTGATTCTTGATTGCCCGCGATGCAGCACGACTCACAGAGTCCTACAAGTACTGCTTGTTTAGAGAGGCAAGGCAGGCGCATGCAGGTTGACCCGTTGACTCGGCAGGTCATGAGACTCCATGCGGGAAGTGAATTCGCCGGAATCAACGGGCCATAGAGGATTCATACCTGCTTATTATGAAGAGAGTCAGGGAAGTGGTCACACTTTTAGGAACGACATACCCCTATCAGCGATTTCATTCCCTAGCTAATCGCGTGTCTTGGCCTGTGCGGAGTGAACAACGTTACTGATGCAGGAGCGGCTGGAGACAGAACTAAAAGGTAAGCTGCATTGTTTGTGCTAAAGGTCCGGAATCGCCACCAAAAACGGCATTCCCGGTATTGTCGTGAAGGTCTCAGAAACAAAACTAGCCATTCCCGAGAAGAAAAAGACGGCCTGAATGCCGCCTCATAGACTGGAAGTTGCTAAGCCGGTTTCTTGCGTCTGGCTATCTCAATCAACATCAGTAGTTCGCAGATGAATAGTTACATTGCGAACTGCACTCCTCTTTAGCTGGAGATGTAATTTTCTCTATCTGCATCAGCGGCTAGTAAATGTTATTGCATCACCGACATCACATACGTACTGGCGTTATCAGGCGGAGTGGTTCTTTGCTGTTTAGCTTTCTTATAGATTCGGTTGATACGTTCAACATAGTAGTGGGTCTCCCTGTATGGCGGGATACCACCATAGAAATCCACAATCTGCTCTCCAGCATTATAGGCTGAGAGCGACAGATTGAGGTCCCCATCGTAACGATCCAATAACCAGCGCAGATAAGCCATGCCGCCCATCAGGTTCTCAATGGGGTCCCATATATCCTCGACTTCAAATCGCTTTGCAGTGGCAGGCAGCAATTGCATCAATCCACGAGCGTTCTTTGGTGAAAGGGCATTCGGGTTGAAACGAGATTCCACTTCGATTACGGCAAGCAACAGATTTGCGTCCAGACCGTAGCTGGGTGCGAGTACGTAGACCCAAGTTTCGATCTTTGCGCGGTCCAGTGGTTTATTCTTCAGTGGACAACCGGAGTCTTGCACAGGTGTCACATTATTCAGTAGATCTTCAAGTATATGCCGTGAATGCGCATCGCCTCGTTCTGCAGCCAGCTGAAACCAGCCTACAGCCATTGCATCATCCAAAATTTCCCCGTAGCCATTCAGGCGCATCCAACCCAGATAATATGCTGACTCGTTATCACCTTGCAGGGCGGCAATGCAAAACAGCTGGTAGGCACGCGCATCGTCCTGATCCACACCTTTGCCGAATAAAAGAATTGCTTCCGCTCTGATCGTTTTGGCATCCATTGCAAATACACCCGCCGACATGAGTATTGTTAAAAGCAACCAGAACACGGCCGCCAAGAACCGTCGCCGCTGTTTTATCATGCAGGAACCCCCCATTTACTTGTACAAATATTTTATTTATCCAATGAGCTCTTTATTCTCGACCACAGTCCAAAACTAGACCACAAAACATCATCTGGCAATGTTTGGATTATTACGTATCTATTTGGCAATCATGTATGCGCTTGTAAAAACGCAAATGGCTAGATCGTTGCCGATCCCCATACGGCACCTAAAGTTTTCAGATCGTTCTGGTCATCCAGGCTGACAAATGCTGGATGTCCGTTCAGGGTTGTAGGTTGCCTACCGGAGTCATACCTGGAAATGACTGCTTACAGTACAAACACGACATGAAGCCCAAAACACTGGATGACCATTCAGGGTCGACTCCCGCTGTTTAACGAAATCTTATATATAAGCGTCTCATGTAGGACAGGGATCGGTAGAGTCGAGATGTGGCGCGGTGATCCAAGGCTCGGCCTATCTGTTGCCGCCCCATTCGTCTGGCGGTGCTTCACTAGCTCAACCATCACTCCGTTTCCACATCCCGTTCATCAAACCGGACATGCAGATTTCCCGCATCCGGCTTTCGGACAAGACCTCACGCCTTCGTCCACGGCACGTTGCGCTCCAGGCAGGACAGACGAACGAGATCCAGACTCTCGTAGAGGTATACGTCAGGATACGCCGTGCCCCCACTGCGTTTGACCTTGTGTTTGTTGCGTAACCACCGGCGCAACCGCATCATGGTGTAGCTGTCGAGCGCACGGTATGCGCGGCTGACACTCCCTACCTGAAAGTAGTTCGCCCAGCCACGCAACATGCGGTTCAACTGGCTCACCAACGCTGTGGTCTCTTGCCATACTCTCGCTTCGGCGGTCAGCGCATGGATCTTCCGAACCATGTGCTGGATGCTTTTCTTCGACGGCCGGTAGCCAAGACGAGCTTGTCCCGTGCGCATCGAATACATCCGCCCAAACGTAAAACCCAGAAAGTCGAATGTCTCTTCCGGTACCTTGCAAATGCGTGTCTTCTCTTCGTTGACCGTGAGCTTCAGCCTTCCCATGATCTCGCGCATGTGCTGCAG
>JBAVKA010000060.1:0-9990 GCA_049688075.1 Gammaproteobacteria bacterium | reverse complement strand
TAGTTAAAGGCATCTCTCTGCGTCCATTGCGTCTCTGCGGTGAAAACGGTGTTTATGGATGAACACTGCCTAGTCAAGGCTCATGTCGCTTGAGACGCCGCCCGCCGCCGGCAAGTAACACTTGAGTACATAATCCATCACCATGCGGTCGGCGCTGAAGCGCCAGCCCAGCGTGCGGATGGAACGTTTCATGCGTTTGATCCAGCCCCTGGGCAGGCCCTCGACCTCGCGTTCGTAATACAACGGTATGACCTGCTCGCACAGGACCTTGTAGAGCGCCTCGGCGTCACGGCGGTCCTGCAGGGCCTGGTTGCTGTGGGTTTCCCCGTTGCTGATGGCAAAACCGTTGTGCCCGTCGTAGGCCTCGGCCCACCAGCCATCCAGCACCGACAGGTTGAGCCCCCCGTTCAGCACGACTTTCTGGCCGCTGGTGCCCGAAGCCTCAAGCGGCCGGCGCGGATTGTTCAGCCAGACATCCACTCCCTGTATCAGGTGACGGGCGGTGTTCATGTCGTAATCCTCGACGAATACGATCTTGCCGACAAAGCGCGGGTCACGGCTCAGCCGGTCGATACCCTGCAGGATGCCCTTGCCGATGCTGTCCTGAGGGTGTGCCTTGCCGGCGAACAGGAGCTGCACCGGCGCCTGCGGATTGTTGACCAGGCGGTCCAGCATCTCCAGGTCGTCCAGTAACAGATGGCTGCGTTTGTACTCGGCGAAACGGCGAGCGAAGCCGATGGTCAGGGTGTCGAGGTTCAGGGAACGGCGCAGCTGCTCGATCAGTTCCGGCGTGGCGCCGTGGCGCTTTTCCTGTTCGGTGATCCGGCGGCGCACGAAATCGAGCAGGCGCGCCTTGAGAATCTGGTGGGTTTCCCACAGTTCGCCGTCATCAAGGCGATCTATCGCGGTCCACACCTTCGGTTTGGAGCTGCGTTTGGCCCAGTCGGGGCCGAAGTGGCGTTCGTACAAAGTGCGCATCTGCGGCGCCAGCCAGGACAGGACGTGCACGCCGTTGGTGATGTGTCCGATCGGCGCCGGCCTGCCGGGCCAGAGCGCGCGCCACATCGAGCGCGAGACGCGGCCGTGCAGGGCGGAGACGCCGTTGCAGCGGCGTGACATCTTGAGCGCCAGTACCGTCATGCAAAATGTCTCGCCGGGATTCCCCGGATCGACCCGGCCGAGTCCCATGAGTTCGTCATAGGACAGTCCCAGTGCATCACGCAGCGGGCCCAGGTGTTCCTCCACCAGATCGGTCAGGAAACGGTCATGCCCGGCGGGCACGGGGGTATGGGTGGTGAAAACGTTGCGGCGCGCCACGCGCAGCATGGCTTCCCAGAAATCGATGCCTTCCTGCTCCATACGGGCACGGGCGATCTCCAGCGATGCGAAAGCGCTGTGTCCCTCGTTCATGTGCACCACGCCGGGGGTGATTCCCAGGGCATGCAGGGCGCGTACGCCGCCGACGCCGAGCAGCAGCTCCTGGCGAATTCGCGTGCGGTCATCGCCGCCGTAGAGACGCGCCGTCAGGGCGCGATCGGAGTCGCTGTTCTCCGGTACATCGGAGTCGAGCAGCAGCAGGGTACAGCGGCCGACGGCCAGCCGCCAGATCCGTGCGTAGAGCAGCCCGCTGCGGGTTTCAATCTGGATCTGGAGGGCCTGTCCGTCCGGTCCGGTCACCCGTTCCATCGGCAGGCGCCAGACGTCGACGTCGATGTAGTCCTCGTGCTGCCAGCCGTCCTGGTCCAGATATTGATGAAAATAGCCCTGGCCGTAATAGAGTCCGATGCCGATCAGCGGGACACCGAGGTCGGAGGCGCTCTTGATGTGATCGCCCGCCAGTATGCCCAGTCCTCCGGAATAGATCGGCACGGATTCATGCAGGCCGAACTCCGCGGAAAAGTAGGCGACCGGACGGGCGCCCAGCACGCCGGCATGAGTATCGCCCCAGGTGTCCTGCGCTTTGAGATACTCCTGCAGGCGCCGGCAGGTGTAGTTGATGCCGCTGCGCAGCACATGACGGTCGATGCGCGCCTCGAGTTCCAGCAGTGGTATCTCGGCGATCAACGCCACCGGATTGTGATTGAGTTCCCGCCAGCGCGACGGGTTAAGGGCGCGAAACAGCCCTTCGGCTACCATGTCCCAGCACCACCACAGGTTGCGGCCCAGGGCGCAGAGGCGCTCGAAATCCGGCGCGATGAGCTGTTCGATATTACGCACCTCGCTGACGATGGATCCCAGCGGTGCGGCTACCTCGACCAGTTGCTGGATTTCCTGCGGCGTGAAGGTGCGCGGCTCGACGGTCTGTACCACCAGCACGCCCTGCAGCAACCCGCGGTCGAGCAACGGAAGACCGAGGAAGGAATGGTAGGGGTCCTCCCCGGCCTCCGGGAAATGCTTGAAGCGGGAATGCTGGATGGCATCCTCGACCATGATGGGCCGGGATTCCTGGGCGACCAGTCCGGCCAGCCCTTCCTGCAGGCTCATACGCACCTTGCGCACGCTTTCCTGGCGCAGGCCATCAGTGGCGGCCAGCACCAGGTGGGCGCGATCCGGTTCGAGCAGGTACACCGAACAGACGTTGCTCTGAAACCGCGACTGGATCAGCCGGATCATCGACTGCAGCGCCTTCGTCGGGTCGCCGCGTTCGGCGACCAGCAGGCGCAGTGCCTCGACGCTGAGTGGGGGTTCGCCGGCGTGCTCATCCGGCCAGATGGGTTGCGGGTTATCCATGTTCATGATAATCAATTGTTGACAGTCCGGCTGTCAGGGTTGGAAGAATCCGGCCTCGTAGACGGGTCGGGACGGCATCGCAGTGTCTCGCTTCCTGCTGCGTTTCCGCTGCCTGATGAGAAATCATGGCCAGGCGGTTTCCCCACGGTTCACCCGGGACAGCGCCTGCATCTCGAGCAGTTCCTCCTCGACGCCGGCCGCATGTGTGAGCATGGCGACGTTTTCCTTTGCGAAAAAGCCCTGGAAGTCACCGAAGCGCTGTACGTATTCAACGATCAGCGAGGAGTGTTCCGACGCGCTGGAGAAAATCTGCTTCAGACCCTGCTCCTTGGATCCGATCACATCCAGCAGGAAGTCGCGTCCCTGGGCGGCGATCTGCGCCACGACATGGTCGATATTCTCCCGGCCGTCGGTCTCGCCGTCACGCACGGCGAGGGCGATGTGATGCAGGCGCGGTCCGTAATTACGCACGAAGGTCTCGGTTGGTGAGGGCAGCCGTTCCAGGTGGTTGACGAAATAGGGCGTGTTGTTGGCGGTGAACACCTTGGCCGGACTGCGGATCTCCTCGGCGTAATGGACGTTCTTGGTGACATTGGTCGAGGAATTCTGGTCCCGGATATCGTAGGAGCCCCAGTAGTAGTAACTGGACTGCGACAGCCACTCAAGTATGGCGACCTCCCGGTTCTGGCTGTAGATGCGGGTAGCAAGGTGATCGATGGGCAGGATCAGATTGTCGATGTGCAGTTTCTTCTGCAGTTCCTTGGCCGCGAGAAAGACCTCCTGCACATCGGTACGGATGCTGCTCAGGCCAAGCGCATAGACGCGGATCTGGTCCAGCGGCCGCTCCATGTAGCCCACGATGTTGTGGGTATAGGGGGAGGGCTTCATGATGGCAAGGTTGCCGGGCAGTTCCAGCTTGCGGATCTGGTCCTGGGAGAAGAAGCGGAATTCGCGCTCCTGCTGGCAATCCACTACGCCATGCAGGTCGGTGACACGCAGTATTTCGCCCATGTAGCGGCTGTTCGGCTTGCGCGCACCGATCGGGTAGACCTCGTTGAGGCTGCGGAAGATGCCCCGGGTGCGCTTGTCCTTGACCTCCCGCACAAGGAAATCGGGGGAATTCATGTCCACCCTGAGGATGTGTGTCCAGTGGCTCTCGCTCTCCAGCGTCACCAGGTACTCGTAAGGCGTCATCAGCGAGAGTTCGCCGATGTAGCGAATCGAATGGCCGGGATCGACGGTGATCATGATGGCGTCGATCTCATGAATCCTGTCGGTCAGTCCGCTGCGGTCGCGCTCTTCCAGCAGGTGCTGCAGGTAGTTTTCGAAAAACTCCGAGTTCTGTTTGTCCCCGTGACGCGGGAAGGTGGTCGATACGGTCATGATGTGCTGATGCTGCCCTGGATGTGCCTGTTCAGGGGCAAGCAATAATTACGCCAGTTGAGAAGTCTCGCCAGGGCGGCCGGGATATCCAGAAATATAACGGGTTAGAACCGTTTCAATCTACCTTGTCGGCCATTTCATACGACGGGTACGCACCTTAACGATGCGCCGGCGGCTCACCCTGCACTATTATCGATCCCGGTCAGGCCGATCGAATGGCTCCTGCAACGTTGTCTTGCGATCGTGCCGTATTCACCTGCTGCCGGGATCCTGCCGTTTGGCATCCGGAATATTTTGGTGCGTATGCCTCGTCTGTTCCGGTGAGTTCGCACACTGCTGGTGCGCGCCGGCGTGCGGTTGCATGAGTGATTCCCTGTGATTCCATGAAGTTAGTAAAAATGCCGGGCTGGCATGATGATTGCCTTAAGTAATAATCAGGTACATATCAGTGCAACGGCGCTGCGGCGCATCAGCGGCTCATGGGCTGACGTGCGCCATGGGTGCACCGTTCTGCATTGCCCGAGGTCTGATCAGGATGCCAATCCGCTGGAAAGAGTATTCAAGTGCTAACACCTACGACGAGTTGATTACGCCGCACGGTCGGGCGCGCAAGGCCGCGCAGCGGGCGGCTCGCTATATCGGGTCGCTCACCGATGCGGAACTGCACGAACGCCGCGATGCCGCGGAACTGGCAATGCGCGTCATGGGCATCACCTTCACCGTTTACAGCGACCAGGGCGGCATCGACCGCGCCTGGCCGTTCGATATCATCCCGCGCATCATTCCCGCGCGCGAGTGGCGTATCACCGAAGCCGGATTGAAACAACGCGCTACGGCGCTGAACATGTTTATCGCTGATCTTTACGGGGAACAACGTATCATCAAGGACGGGATATTTCCCGGCGAACTGCTCGCGCAGTCCGTGAATTTCCGCAAACAGTGCATGGGCGTGCGACCCCCGCTGGATGTCTGGGCGCATATCTGCGGCAGCGACCTGGTTCGCGACCGGGATGGCAGTCTCTATGTCCTGGAAGACAATCTGCGTGTTCCCTCCGGGGTTTCCTACATGCTGGAGAACCGGCTGGTGATGAAGCGCGTTTTCCCGGAGCTGTTCGAGGACGTCAGCATCCTGCCGGTGGACGGATATCCCACACGCCTGTTTGATACCCTGGCATCACTGTCCCCGCGTCCGGCCGACTACCCGACCGTTGTCGTGATGACGCCCGGCATCTACAACTCGGCCTATTTCGAGCATTCCTATCTGGCCCAGCAGATGGGTGTCGAACTGGTGACGGGCAGCGACCTGGTCGTGCAGGATGACGATTGCGTTTACCTGCGCACCGTCGGCGGGCTGGAACGCGTCGATGTGATTTACCGACGGATCGATGACCTGTTCCTTGATCCCGAGACCTTCCGCGCCGATTCCCGGCTCGGCGTCCCCGGCCTCATGCGCGCCTGGCGCAAGGGTAATGTGGCGATTGCCAATGCCCCGGGAGCCGGTGTCGCCGACGACAAGGTCGTGTATGCCTTCGTGCCGGCGATGATCCGCTACTACCTGGACGAGAAACCGGTATTGCCGAATGTCGAAACCTATCTCTGCATGGACGACAAGCAGCGCGCTCACGTACTCGCCAACCTCGACACGCTGGTGGTCAAGCCGGCCAACGAATCCGGCGGCTATGGCATGCTGATCGGCCCGGCCTCGAGCAAGGCGGAACGCGAGAAGTTTGCCGGCTTGATTCAGAAGGACCCGCGCAACTACATTGCGCAACCCACCCTGTCGCTGTCCACGGTGCCGACACTGTGTGACGGAACGGTGGAGCCGCGCCATATCGACCTGCGCCCGTTCATCCTTTCCGGCGAATCGAACCACGTCACCCGCGGGGGACTGACGCGCGTGGCACTGAAGAAGGGTTCACTGGTGGTGAATTCATCCCAGGGCGGCGGCAGCAAGGATACCTGGATCGTCGAGACGGGAGAACATTAGCCATGCTGCTCTCCAGCGTTGCGGAACGGATGTACTGGATGGCTCGCTATATCGAGCGGGCCGAGAACACCGCGCGAATTATCCTGGTGCACAATAACCTGATGCTTGATATGCCGCGCCGGATCGCCATCGGCTGGGAACCGCTGGTGTTTATCATGGGCAGCGCGAACGTGTTTCAGGAACATTACAGCGAGGCCAGCGAGCGAAATGTGGTGCGCTACCTGGTTTCGGACAAGAACAACCCGAACTGTATCAGCTGTTCACTTGCGATGGCGCGCGAGAATCTGCGCACCACGCGCGCCATCGTACCCCGGGCGGCCTGGGAAACCCTTAACGACCTGTTTGAATTCAGTCGGGAGAACCTGGCTGCGGGCATCTCACGCCGCGGGCGCTACAGCTACATGAAGCGGGTCATCGATTATTGTCAGCTTCTGACCGGCAAATTGTCCGGCACCATGAGTCATGACCTTAGCTATGACTTTCTGCGCATGGGCCGCAACATGGAGCGCACCGATATGACCACCCGGGTGATCGATGTGCGCGCCACGAACCTGCTGCCCAACCAGACTGACGAACTCAAGCCATTCGATGATATCCAGTGGAAGAGCGTGCTCGATTCGCTCACGGCCTATCAGATGTACCGCCGCCATGTGCATGTGCGTGTCCAGGGCCGGCAAGCGCTGCGGTTTCTGCTACAGGAGACAGAGTTCCCGCGTTCGGTCCAGTACTGTCTGAGCGAAATCGAACAGTGCCTGCACCGCCTGCCCGGCAATGAGCCGGCCTTGCGGGTGCTGGGCCGTGCCCAGCGCATGGTACACGAGGTCGCCATCGACCGGATCGTCAGGGAAGGCCTGAATGACTTTGTAGACGACTTGCAGCTGGTGCACGGTGAGTTGCACGATCAGTTGACGACAACCTATTTTACCCTGCAGGAAAGCGCGGCCTCGTAAGTCATGACCGGTATCCGCGCCGGTCGCAAGTACCGGGCGTACCCAAAGGGCACAAGAGCCTGCTCCTGCAGTTCGGGGAATCTCCGAACAAGTCATCTCCGCGAAAGCGGGGATCCCGTTACTTACCGAGCCTGCAGAAGCTGGAGAGCATCCTTTGGTCGCAAACGGTGCACGGCCCGGGCCAGGCTCTCGACCGGTTACCGGTCTCACCGTCTCACTGCACTGCCACTCCCGCTTTTGCGGGAATGACAGGCTTGATCAAACGTTCCTTGAATTTCGATTTTCAAGCCGGCCAGAGACGTTAATGGTGTACGTCAGGGTGGTTCTTCAGTAGGCTATTATTCATGTTCGCCACCCCTGATCCGACTCGCTGGTTCCATTGACCATGCCATCGTGCCTGCGCTGCTGTCTCGGCCTCCTGCTCTGCTGTCTCGTGCCAACCCGGGGCGCCCTGGCTGATTACCCCATCGAGGTCATCGAGCTGAAGGCCAGGACGCTGGATGAGGTGCTGCCCGTGGTGCGACCGCTCGTCAGTGGCGATGCGGCAGTGACCGGCATGGGAAACAACCTCATTATCAAGGCATCACCGGCGCAGGTTGAGGCCGTCAGGAAAGTGCTGGCCGAAATCGATCGTCCGCCGAAGCGGCTGCTGATCACGGTAAGCAACCAGGGAGAGGACAGTGGCAGCTCCAGTGACTATTCCGGCAGCGCCGATATCAAAATCGGACAGGGTCAGATCGGCATCAATTCTCCCGGTCGCCCCGTCGGGGACAGCCAGGCCCGTATCGACCTGCACGACTCCGACAGCCGGCGGGCACGTACCGCCAGCCAGCAGGTCCAGGCGCTGGAAGGGCGCCCCGCCTACATCAGCGCCGGAGCTCAGGTCCCGGTGCGCGAACGGCAGGATTTTTCCGTCAACGGCGTTCCTTACCGGAGAGAAGTGACCGGGCTGCGGGATGTCAGCAGCGGGTTCTACGTGGTGCCGCGCGTGAGCGGCGAGTTCGTATCCCTGGAGATTCTTCAGCACAACGACCGCCGCGCCGGGGCGGCTGCCCGCATCGACACCCAGCGCGTCGGCACCACCGTCCGCGCCCGGCTGGGGGAATGGGTTGACCTCGGCGGCATCGATACCAGCGGCACCGGCAGCCGGACCGGCCTGGGCTACGCGGCGCGCAACCGGGAATTTGCGACGCAGCAGATTCGCGTCAAGGTGGAGTGTCTCGATTGCCGCTCGCCGTGACGATAGCGTACCCACGAACACCCTTTTTTCACCGCAGAGACGCAGAATTCGTAAAGTCTTCCCGGTTTTTTCGTTAGAGAATTTCTCTGCTTGCTTTCGGCAATTGCTCCATGCATCGCCTAAGGCGCCAACTTTTGGTGCTCTAGCTCCTCGGTAACCGCTCAATGCGTCGCCTAAGGCGCCTACTCTTGGTACTCTATCTCCTACATCCCTGTAGTCGTGCACAGCCCAGGCCAGTCTCTCGACCGGTACCCGGTCTCACCTTCTCCCTGCAGTCGTTCTTCTCCGCGATAAAAATAACGGTTAATGGACGATCACTGAGTATTCGCAAAAATACCTTTGCGAACTTCCCGTCTCTGCGGTGAATCGACCTCGCCTTTAGCCGGCCTCAGGCCGCCAGCGGGCTGCCGATCTCCTGCAGTATCTCGTCCTTGCGTCTCAGCACCGAATCGCACAGTTCATCGTAATCGGCGCCTACCGCCTCGAACAGCCTCCGCACGTCGAAGCCCATGCCGTGAAAGTCGCGTGTCAGTGCCTCGATGCGCCCTGGTATGCGCGCAAGGAATTGCGCGCGCGAGGCCGCCGGCATCTGCGCCAGTTCCTGTTTCAGGCGACCGACGCCGAAGGCAATGTGGTCGAGTTCATCCTGCAAGGGGACGCGCAGGGATTCTTTCGTGCCCGGGTCGGCCAGCGGGACGACCTTCTCCACGGCATCACTGCCCAGCGCCTCGACGCACAGGTACATGTCGGCGAGAAAATCCAGCCAGTCGAGCCGTCGGAAATGCGCCAGGATGTCGGCTTCTTTATCGGCCGGAATGACCGGATCCTGCCGGGTGCCGAAGGCATGCATCCAGTCGCGTTGAATCGCGACGTGGCGGGATTCATCGCCCACCTGCCTGGCGAGCGCGAGCTTGGCCGGTTCATCCGGCGCGGCGGCGATGCGTTCGGCACAGGCCTCCATGATAAGGCGGTCGACCTGGGTGTACAGGACGAGCAGTTGTCCCATCGCATCGCGATAGACTGTTTCATTGTGTGCATGTTGCAGAATCATACGAGATTTCTCCTTTGGTTGGGTATGCCCCAGCTGGTGGCGGGGCGGTGAAACTTGCCGCGGCTGATCCCGCGCATCCAGCGAAAGCGCAGCAGCCGCCACAGGGGACCGGAGACGCCCAGCGCGCGCAGCAACCGCTGGCTGGATGGCAACAGCGGGGGTTCCATGCCCGGCAGAACCCAGTTCCCGGCCGCACGGGCCTGCTGCTGCAGATAGTCCGGCAGGAAACCGGAAACCCCGGGTTCGACATAGAAGGCGGGTTTCAGTCCGATGGCATCAGGATCGACCCTGCCTTGCATACTCAATTGGACGGCGAGTGGTGTGCCGGGGTAGACGCGCACGCCGGTCATGGCGACTACGGCGGTCGCCTGCATGTCGCGCAGGGCGCGGCAGGTGGTGCGTATGCTGTCTTCTGTTTCGCCCGGTGCGCCGAAGATGACCGTATGGCAGACCCTGAGGCCAGCCTCGAGGCAGTGCCGGTTGGCCGCGTGCACCGCGTCGGCATCGAAGGACTTTCCCAGTCGTTTGAGCTGCCCGTCATCGACGGCATCGGTACCGAGTTCGAGTCCCTCGCACCCGGCGCGCGCCATCAGCCGCGCCTGCTGCCGGTCGAGCTTCAGCGGGGTGGCATAACAGCTCCAGCGCAGTT
>JBAVKA010000059.1:0-7778 GCA_049688075.1 Gammaproteobacteria bacterium | reverse complement strand
ATTCTGCGGCTTTATTATCAAGGGTTTGGGGATTGATTGGAACACCCCGCACGAGAAAGGGCGAGACATACCCCGGACCGCCTGCCGGGCCGGCATGCTGACCGGATGTCGCCCTGCTCCGCTGTGGCTGAGTATCAGGGTTAACCGGGAGAACGATTCAATCGCGACCGCGAAACAGCACGTCAATCTGTTCTGCGGTGAAACCGCGCTGCATGAGAAAGCGCATCTGGCGGCTGCGTTCCCTGTAATTGTCGGGGGGTGTCGGACCGAACCTTTTCAGCAGCACCTGCTCGAGCAGTTCCTGCCAGTGCGGGGCATAGAGGTTCAAACCGGCATCGATCAGGGCATCGTCGACGCCGCGTTCACGCAGTTCCGCCCTGATCTTTTGCGGCCCCTGGCCGCGCTGGAAACGGGAATGTATGAACGACTCGGCAAAGCGGGCATTGCTGAGCAGGCCCTTCACCACCAGCGCGGCGACGGCTGCCTCGACAGTCTCGTCCGCGTAGCCGCGGCTCGCCAGTTTGCGCGCCAGTTCCTGCTCGCTGTGCTCACGGTGTGCCAGCAGGTCGAGCGCCGTCGCTCTCGCCTGAGCTGGGTCATCATCCCGTTCAGGCTTCAGCTTCGGCTTCCTCCTCGGCCACTGTGGCAGGCGCCTTGCCCAGCACCTCGGTGCGTATCCGCTCCTCGATTGCGACGGCGATGTCGCGGTTCTGTTTCAGGAATTCGCGCACATTGTCCTTGCCCTGCCCGATGCGCTCGCCGTTGTAGCTGTACCAGGCGCCGGATTTATCGACATAGCCGTGACTGACGCCCATGTCGATGATCTCGCCCTCGCGGGAGATCCCCTCGCCATAGAGAATCTGGAATTCCGCCTGTTTGAAGGGCGGCGCGACCTTGTTCTTGACCACCTTGACCCGGGTCTCGTTGCCGATGATTTCATCCCCTTTCTTGATCGCGCCGATGCGGCGGATATCGAGACGCACCGAGGCATAAAATTTGAGGGCGTTGCCGCCGGTGGTGGTTTCGGGGTTGCCGAACATGACACCGATCTTCATGCGAATCTGGTTGATGAAGATCACCATGGTGTTCGAACGCTTGATGTTGGCGGTGAGTTTGCGCAGCGCCTGCGACATGAGGCGCGCCTGCAGTCCCATGTGGGAGTCGCCCATATCCCCCTCGATCTCGGCCTTGGGAGTGAGCGCCGCCACGGAGTCGACCACCACCACGTCCACCGACCCGGAGCGCACCAGCATGTCGGTGATCTCAAGCGCCTGCTCGCCGGTATCGGGCTGGGAAACCAGCAGTTCGTCGACGTTGACGCCGAGCTTCCGGGCATAAAGGGGGTCGAGGGCGTGCTCGGCATCGACGAACGCCGCCGTACCGCCCATCTTCTGTGCCTCGGCGATGACCTGCAGGGTCAGTGTGGTCTTGCCGGAGGATTCCGGACCATAGATCTCGATGACACGGCCGCGCGGCAACCCGCCGATGCCCAGCGCCAGATCCAGTCCCAGTGATCCGGTCGATATGACATCGACGTCACTCACGGCGGGGACATCCCCCATGCGCATGACGGCGCCCTTGCCGAACTGCTTCTCGATCTGGCTCAGCGCCGCACTCAAGGCCTTGCGTTTGTTCTCTTCCATTTGGCTCCTCCAACGGTGGTTCGTGGCCTGGCCGTCCCTGTCGGCCACCCGCGTATTCGATGAGGCAGGGATTATCCCACAGAAGGTACTAGCCCTCTAGCGGCCAGATGCGAAGCACCCGATATCTGACACCGGCCGGTTCACTGACCGACTCCACCAGACAGAATTGTCTGATTGACCAGAGAATCGGCGCCGTCCGGGTGACGGTCAAGGCCTGGCTGGCCTTGCGCGCCAGGGTGATATGCGCCTGGTAGGGACGATTCTCCGGCTCCAGCCCGCAGCTCGCCAGGATCTCGCGCAGGGCCGTAACCAGAGACCACAATTCGCGCGGGGTTTGTGCGGGCGCCGCCCAGATGATGCGTGGCCCGGACCAGTAACCCAGCCGGTCAACAGCAAGGTCGAATGGCACCCCGGTGATGCCACCGGCGGCCTCCTCCAGACACGCCTGCACGCGGGCCGTCACGTTCCCGGGAAACGCCAGCGTGATATGCAGATTATCCGCCGCGACCCGTCTGGCCTGACGGTGAATCTGCTCTCTGGCCAGGGCGGCGATTGCCGCGCGGGTCTCATCGTCCGGCCACAGTGCAAAGAACAGCCGCCGGGTCGGTTCAGCCGGCGCCGAGCACATCCACCAGCCCCTCCAGCGCCCGGGCGACCGACTGGCGTCGGACTGCCTCCCGGTCACCGTCAAACTGCCGCGTTTCTACCCGCGGCACACCGCCCGAGACGAGCCAGGAAAAACATACCGTGCCGACCGGCTTGTCCGGAACGCCGCCGCCGGGACCCGCGATGCCGCTCACGGCAACGGCGATATCCGCCGTGCTGTGTGCGAGTGCCCCCCGCGCCATCTCGCTGACGGTGGCCTCGCTCACAGCACCGTGAACCTGCAGCGTCGCCGCCGTTACGCCCAGCATGTCCTGCTTGGCGTGGTTACTGTAGGTCACGAAACCGCGGTCGAACCAGGCGGAGCTGCCGGCGATATCGGTGATGCACTTGGCCACCCAGCCGCCGGTGCAGGATTCGGCCGTGGCAAGCAGGCGGTTCTGTTCGAGCAGCAGGCTACCCACCCTGCCGGCCAGTTCATCCAGTGCGTCCATCGTATCTGCTCCTGAATCCTCTACGCAGGTCCTGACATGAATGGCACACACTTAGTGTCCATCCACATAATGAATGAACTCACCGCAAATTCGCAAAGATCGCAAAGGATTTAATTGTTTTTAACATAGAATCTCTCTGCGTCCTTTGCGTCTCTGCGGTGAAAACGGTGTATATGTCCAGCTTGCATTCTGTTCAGACACCCGGCCTCGCGTCAAACTGCGCAAATATCCACTGATGCGGTAGACTGGCGCGACATGAGCGAGAACACCCCCGGCCACACCCCCATGATGCAGCAGTACCTCGGCATCAAGTCCGAGCATCCGGACATCCTGCTGTTCTACCGCATGGGGGATTTTTACGAACTCTTCTACGACGACGCCCGGCGCGCCGCCCGACTGCTCGACATCACCCTGACCTCACGCGGGCAGTCGGCCGGGGAACCCATCCCCATGGCCGGGGTGCCGGTGCATGCCGCCGAACAGTACCTCGGGCGGCTGGTGCGTCAGGGCGAGTCGGTGGCCATCTGCGAACAGGTCGGGGAGGTCGGCGCCGCGAAGGGCCCGGTTGAACGCCGGGTGGTGCGGATCGTGACGCCGGGAACGCTCACGGACGAGGCCCTGCTGAACGAACGCCAGGACAATCTCATGGTCGCGGTGAACCAGGCGGGCGCGGTCTGGGGACTGGCGGTGCTCGACCTCGCCGGGGCGCGCTTCAGCGTCCAGGAATTCAGCGGCGACGAGGAAGCCCTGCTGGATGAACTGGAACGGCTGCGGCCGGCCGAACTCGTCGTCAACGAGGCCATCCGCCTGCCCGAGCCCCTGAAAGAGAAAACCGGCCTGCGCCAGCAGGCGCCCTGGCTGTTCGACCCGGACAGCGCACGCCGGCAACTGAATGAGCAGTTCGGAACCCGGGATCTCGGCGGCTTCGGCTGTGAAGCCCTCGACTGCGCCATCGGCGCCGCGGGCTGCCTGCTGCAGTACGTGCAGAACACGCAGCGCAGCGCCCTGCCGCACTTGCGTGGCCTGCGTGTCGAGGACCGCAGCGCCACCCTGGTGATGGATGCGACCACGCGGCGCAACCTGGAACTGGAACATTCCGTATCCGGGGCGAGCGGCCATACACTGGCGGCCGTTCTCGACCATTCGGCAACCAGCATGGGCAGCCGGCAGCTGCGGCGCTGGCTGCACCGCCCCCTGCGCGATCACGCGGAGCTGCGCCGGCGCCATCAGTGTCTGGGACAGTTGCTGGAAAACCGCCAGTTCGAGGCCGTGCACGACATACTACGCGGCATCGCCGACATCGAACGGATCCTGGCGCGCGTGGCGCTGAAATCGGCCCGGCCTCGCGACCTTGCCGCCCTGCGCGACAGCCTGGGGCGGCTGCCCTCCCTGCAGGACACGCTCGACGACAGTACCGATCCCCTGCTCGACGAGCTGACGGAGCGTATCGGCCTGCACCCCGAAGTCCACGACCTGCTGTCCACCGCCATCATCGCGACACCGCCGGTGCTGATTCGTGATGGCGGCGTGCTGGCAGCGGGTTATGATGCCACGCTCGATGAATTGCGCGATCTGAGTGAGCATGGCGACCGGTTCCTGATCGATCTGGAGAATCACGAGCGGGAACGCACGGGTATCGCCAATCTGAAGATCAGCTATAACCGCGTGCACGGCTACTATATCGAGGTGAGCCGTGCGCAAGCCGACAGGGTCCCGCTCGACTACCAGCGCCGCCAGACGCTCAAGGGCGTCGAGCGCTACATCACGCCGGAACTCAAGACCCATGAAGACCGGGTGCTGAGCGCACGCGAACGCGCCCTGTCGCTGGAAAAGGCCCTCTACAATGACCTGCTGGAAACCCTCGGCGCTTCCCTGGAGCCCCTGGGACGCTGCGCCGAGGCGCTTGCCGAACTCGATACCCTGGCCACGTTCGCGGAACGCAGCCTCACGCTGAATCTCGCCTGCCCGGTCCTGGACGAACGCGCCGGCATTGCCATCGAGGACGGTCGGCACCTGGTGGTGGAGCAGACGCTGGACGAACCCTTTATAGCGAACGATGTCCGGCTCAACCCCCGGCGGCGCATGCTCATCATCACCGGACCCAACATGGGCGGAAAGTCCACCTACATGCGCCAGACGGCGCTGATCGTGCTGCTGGCGCATATCGGCTGCCATGTCCCGGCGGATGCGGCCGTTATCGGTCCGGTGGACCGCATCTTCACCCGCATCGGCGCCTCCGACGACCTGGCCGGCGGCCGCTCCACCTTCATGGTCGAAATGAGCGAAACGGCAAATATCCTGCACAACGCCACCGAACACAGCCTGGTGCTGATGGACGAAATCGGGCGCGGCACCAGCACCTACGACGGCCTGTCGCTCGCCTGGGCCTGCGCGGTGGACCTGGCCACCCGCCTGCGGGCCTTCACCCTGTTCGCCACGCATTATTTCGAACTGACGGTGCTGCCGGACCTGCACGAGGGAATCGCCAACGTGCACCTCGATGCTGTCGAGCACGACGACCGGATCGTGTTCCTGCATGCCGTCAAGGAAGGCGCGGCGGATCGCAGTTACGGCCTGCACGTCGCGGCGCTGGCCGGCGTACCGCAGGCGGTCATCGAGCAGGCTCGGCAGCGGCTGCAGGAACTGGAAACCGCGGTGCGCACGACCGCCGTGGATCACCAACCCGGTGTTCAGCCGGGATTGTTCGACGCCATCCGTCATCCGCTGGTCGATGTCCTGGAGGAGATCAACCCGGACGACCTGACGCCGCGGCAGGCACATGACCTGCTGTATGCCCTGAAGGAACTGTCACAACAAAAACTCGACAGTTAGTGCCCATCCATAAGGAAATAAACTCACCGCAAAGAGCGCAAAGCGTTTGCCTGTTTTTACAATAAGGATTTCTCTGCGTCCTTTTCTTCTCTGCGGTGAAAATGATGTGAATGGAAAAACCCTGGTTGAGAATGTGGTTACATCCCCGGGGCATACCAACGGGAAGAAAATCCGGAGGGTGCCGGTATATAATCCCCTCGCACCCAGATCAAGCGCCCCGATCCCGGGCGCAAAACGGGTGATTCGGGATACCCTCAGAACAGCCGGCTTTGTTAACATTCCGGGTTACCGATCTCACCAGGGCGGAATCACCAGGAAATTTGTGGATTTAGGAGAACCTCATGACCTTTGTCGTCGTTGAAAGCTGCATCAAGTGCAAATATACGGACTGTGTTGAAGTCTGCCCGGTCGACTGTTTCCACGAAGGCCCCAATTTCCTGGTCATCGACCCGGATGAATGCATCGACTGCACCTTGTGTGAGCCGGAATGCCCGATCAATGCCATCTACGCCGAGGATGACCTGCCCGCCGGCCAGGAACAGTTCCTGGCGCTCAATGCCGAACTGGCCAGTCAATGGCCGGTGATCACCCAGAAAAAGGACGCGCCGCCGGATGCCGATGAATGGAAGGATGTAACGGACAAGCTGCAGTATCTGGAACGCTGACCCCCGTCACCGGGAGGCAGCAGACAAACTGCCGGTATCCGCAAGCAAGGTATGCAACAGACTCACATGAACGATTCCTCCTACATCCACACCGTAACCCGGGACACCTTCCAGACACAGGTGATCGAGGCGTCGCACACCGTGCCGGTACTGGTCGATTTCTGGGCCGACTGGTGCGGGCCCTGCCACATGCAGATGCCAGTGCTGGTCAAACTCGTCGGCGAATACGCCGGAAAACTCCTGCTCGCCAAGGTGAACACCGACACGGAACGCCATCTGGCGCAGGAGCACGGTATCCGCAGCCTGCCCACCATGCGCCTGTACCGGGACGGCCAGGTAGTCGAGGAAATACTCGGCGCCCAGACCGAATCGACGCTGCGCGCCCTGCTCGATCCCTACATCGAGCGCGACTCGGACAAACAGTGTATGGCGGCGCTCGATGCCCATCGGCAGGGCCGCACGGAGGAAGCGATCACCATGCTGCGCAAAGCACAGGAAGCCGATCCCGAGAACAACCGTGTGCAGTTTTCCCTGATCCGGCTATACCTCGACGTGGGTCACCTCGGCGAGGCGGAGTCGCTGCTGGAAGCCCTGCCCTGGGCGATTCAGGAAGAAGCGGAGGCCCGCAAACTGCGCGCCCTGCTGGACTTCGCCCGGATCGCGGAGGATGCTGCGCCGATTGCGGAACTCGAACAACAGCGCGGAAACCAGCCCGGTGACAGCCAGACCCGTTACCGGCTGGCGGCGCGCTACGTGCTCGCCGACAGGCCGCAGGAAGCCATGGACGAACTGCTGACTATCATCCAGAACGATCGCTCATTCGGTGAAGACGCCGCTCGCAAGGGGCTGCTGGCAGTATTCGAACTGCTGGGTGATGAAGACGAGCTGGTCGCGACCTACCGCCGTAAGCTCTCGGCGGCCATGCTCTGAATCCGCCGCCGCGGCGTCACGAAGCCGTTCCGCCGGGGGTAGTAATCTGCTCTGCCTGGTTACTTCTCCGCATCCAGCGCCTGGGCCAGCTTCTCGGGCGGCACGTAGCCAGGCACCATCTCGCCGTCGTCCAGAATGATTGCGGGCGTGCCCTGCAGACCCACCGCCTGGCCCAGATCCATCAGATCCATAACAGGGTTGGGGCAGTCGAGCCGCTTGAGCTCTTCACCCGCCTTGGCGCGGGTCAGGGCCTCCTGGCGATTCTCGCTGCACCAGACCGTGACCGCTTTGTAGTAAGACGGTGTATTCGCACCGGAACGCGGGTAGAGGAGGTAGCGCACCGTAATACCAAGGTCGTTGTAGCGGTTGACTTCCCTGTGCAGCTTGCGGCAGTAGGTGCAATCCACATCGGTGAACACGGTAATCGTGTGGCGCGGGTTTTTTGCCGGGAAGATGATCATGTTCTGCTCACCGACGGCGTTAATCGCCTCCTGGCGAAAGGTATTTCGGCGGCCCTCGCTGATATCCTGGCGGGTATGCAGATCAATCAGGCTGCCCTGCAACAGATACCGGCCATCGTTGGTCACGTAAAACAGGCGCGGTCCGACCTG
>JBAVKA010000058.1:0-11611 GCA_049688075.1 Gammaproteobacteria bacterium | reverse complement strand
CGGGTTCGGACGGCTGCCGGTCAAGGAAATCGATCACATCCGCCTTGGTGATGCGCCCGTCCCGGCCGCTGCCGCTGATGTTCCCGGCATCGAGCCGGTTGTCGGCGACGAGCTTGCGCGCCGCCGGTCCCATGGAGGCGGTCATTTGCGGAGCGTGCGAAGGTGGCGGTGACTTCTGCGCGCCGCGGGCTTTGACCGGTGTCGGTTCCTGCGCCGCGGCCTGTGCCGGCCGCAGCAGACCGAGAACCTGGTCGGCGACAACCGTCACCCCGTTGTTCAGCAGGATCCTGTCGAGTACGCCGTCTTCGGGGGCGGGCACTTCCAGCACGACCTTGTCCGTTTCGATATCGACCAGGGCTTCATCGCGGCGGACCTGCTCGCCCGGCTGCTTGTGCCAGCCGGCGACCACGCCATCACTGATGGATTCGGGAAACGGCGGCACTTTGACTTCAATGGTCATGCTGTGGTCCCTGTACGTCCTTTTGCCGGGCGCACCCGGCGATCACGACTCGGCTTGTTCACCCAACCCCAGGGCATGGGCGACCAGCGCTTCCTGCTGCTTGACATGCAGGCCGTGGTATCCAACTGCCGGAGCCGCGGAGGCAACGCGACCAGTATAATGAAGCCGGTTTTGATCGCCAATGGCTTCCTGCAGTTTGTGACGCATGGAATACCAGGCTCCCTGATTCCTCGGTTCCTCCTGGCACCAGAAAAATTCGGACAGCCCTGCATAGCCGCCGAGTTCCTCGCGCAGCAGACGCCACGGGAAGGGATACAGCTGTTCGATACGGATAATGGCCACATCTTCCAGCCCGGCGTCGCGCTTGCGCTCCAGCAAATCATAGTAGACCTTGCCGCTGCACAGGATGACGCGCCGGACCGCCGCCTTGTCCTGCACATCGGGGTCGCCGATCACCGAATGAAAACCGCCGCCCGAGAGTCCATCCAGGCTGCTGATGGCAAGCTTGTGACGCAACAGGCTCTTCGGCGTCATCACAATCAGCGGACGACGCAGCGGGCGCAGCATCTGGCGTCGGAGCATATGAAACAGCTGTGCCGGCGTCGTCGGGTTGCACACCTGGATGTTGTGATCGGCACATAGATGCAGAAACCGCTCCAGGCGTGCCGAGGAGTGTTCAGGTCCCTGCCCTTCATAGCCATGCGGCAGGAACAGCGTCAACCCGCACAGCCGTCCCCACTTGGCCTCACCGGAGGCGATGAACTGGTCGATGACGACCTGCGCGACATTGGCGAAATCGCCGTATTGCGCTTCCCAGATCACCAGCGCCCCCGGATCGGCCGTGGCATAGCCGTATTCGAAGGCAAGCACCGCCTCCTCGGAGAGCAGGGAATCGATGACCAGGAAATTGGGCTGTTGCTCCGAGAGATGCTGTAACGGCACCCAGATATTGCCATCGGTCTGATTATGCAGCACCGCATGGCGATGGAAGAAGGTGCCGCGTTCGCTGTCCTGCCCGGACAGGCGGATGGGATAGCCATCGTGCAGCAGGGTCGCGAAGGCGAGCGCCTCGGCGTAACCCCAGTCCACCGCGAGGGCGCCCGCGGCCATCTTGCGGCGGTCATCCATGATCTTGGCTACCCGGGGATGCAGTTCGAAGCCCGCCGGCAGCTGCTGCATTTTTTCGGAGAGCGTGCGCAGGGTTGCCAGGTCCACGCTCGTGTCGACGGGTTCATCCCACTGGCGTCCCATGTAAGGCGTCCAGTCGACGCCAGCGCCGCGGCCTTCGTTGTTGTTTACCACCACACCCTCGGTCACGCTGTTGCCAGCATCCAGCCGGTCACGGTACTCACGCACCATGTTCTCGGCCTCCCCGGGCGCAATAATGTTCAATTCCGCAAGCTGTTCGACGTAGCGTTCGCGCGTCGTCGGCATGGACCGGATCTCGCGGTACATCAGCGGCTGTGTGGCCGAGGGTTCGTCGGCCTCATTGTGTCCATGCCGGCGGTAGCAGACGAGATCGATGACCACGTCCTTGCCGAATTCCATGCGGTAGTCGAGCGCCACCTGAGTGACGAAGAACACCGACTCGGGGTCGTCCCCGTTGACGTGGAATATGGGCGCATTGACCATCTTGGCGACGTCCGTGCAGTACGTCGTCGAGCGGGCGTCCTTCACATGGCTGGTGGTGAAGCCGATCTGGTTGTTGACGATGATGTGCACGGTGCCCTGGGTCCGGTAGCCGCGCAGGCCGGACATGTTGAAGGTTTCCATGACCACGCCCTGTCCGGCAAAGGACGAGTCGCCATGGATCACCACCGCCATCGCCTCGCGTCCCTCGCGATCGCCGTAACGCTGCTGGCGGGCGCGGACTGAACCCTGCACCACCGGTGACACGATTTCCAGGTGGGACGGATTGAAGGCCAGCGCCAGGTGCACCCGCCCGCCGCTTGTCTTAATATCCGAGGAGAAGCCCTGATGGTATTTCACGTCACCGCTGGCCAGGCGGCTGGCATAGCGGCCTTCGAACTCCTGGAAGAGATCCGCCGGCGACTTGCCGAGTATGTTCACCAGCATGTTCAGACGCCCCCGGTGCGACATGCCGATCACGATCTCCCGGACACCCTGTCCGCCGGCGCGATCGATCAACTCGCCGACCAGCGGTATCAGGCTCTCACCGCCTTCCAGCGAAAAGCGCTTCTGCCCCACATATTTCGCATGCAGGTAGCGCTCGATGCCCTCCGCCGCAGTCAGCCGGGCCAGCAGCCAGCGACGCCTTTCGTTGGTCAGGCCGCGGTGGGACTGAACGCCTTCGAGTCGCTGCTGGATCCAGCGCTTTTCAGCGGTTTCGCTGATGTGCATGTATTCCGCGCCGATCGTTTCACAATAGGTGCGATTGAGAGCAAACAGGATTTCCCTGAGACTGGATTCCTGTGGACCGACCAGAGAGCCGGTATGGAACACCGTGTTGAAGTCGGTCTCGGACAGGTTGTGATAGTCGAGTTCGAGCTCGGGTATGGGTTCGGGCTGCTGGCGCTGCAACGGGTCCGTGCGGGCATGCTGGTGGCCGCGGAAACGGTAGGCATTAATAAGTTGCAGCACCCGGACCTGCTTGTTTTCAAGCTCCAGTCGCGCATCGGTCAGGCGTGCGATGCGCTGGCCGCGCAAATGACCGGTGAGGCGGGAAAACTCTTTCAGGATATCGGCATGAGAGACGTCTGCGGACGAATAACCGTCAACGCGGGGCAGCGCATCGAAGTAGTATCTCCAGCGCGGCTCGATGCCGGCCGGATCCTGCAGCCAGGCCTCGTAAAGGGCTTCGAGATAGGCAACATTGCCGCCACCCAGGAGGGATGATCGCTGCAAGGTTCTCATTGGTTGCCTGCTCATGGCTGCACAAGTTTAACTTAAATCAGTCGTTTGCATATCACCGGAACCGCTCCAGACGCTGTTTTCAGGCTATCGCGATGGCCTCTCGATTCTTGAGTAGCGCCGCACGATAAAACGGTTCCGTATCCACCCTGGGCAGGCGGGATACATGACCGCCCGCGATCAGCAATCGCCTCGGGAATCAGCGTGTCCTGCCGATACCCGGAGGGAATCATCGGAGAATCGGCACAAGCAGGGATGCAGCTCCAGCTCGATCAATGGCGCGACCTGACGGTATGATTTCTGCGTTCCGACTGGCGGATAACCATTTAACTAATTATTATCATTATAATCATTAAGTTATGAGGCATCAATACAAACGGCATGCGTTCCTGGCAGCGCACTGCACCACCGCGAAGGGTCTCCGCCACGGCGTCAGCCGGCCGGCGCTTCCTGGCCGGTGTGACGCGCAACGGCGTGCGGCTAGAGGTTCATGAGAGCCATGGCGCGGCGACCATGATCAATATCTCACCCACGGTGCGCATCGTCCTCGGCATGTTGCTCACTCTGGCGGGTCTGCTTTTCCTTGGCAGCATGACCGGACTGATCCCCAGCGAGGACAGGGTCATCGAGGAGGAACGTGTAACACTGACCCGTTTGCTGGCACTCCAGTACTCCACGGCGACGACGCAGGGGGACATCTCCGGCATCGAGGATAGTATGCGGCAGCTCGTCGTGCAAAGTCCGGAAATTCTGTCCATCTCCCTGCACCGAAATGATGGCAAGTTAGTGGCGAATGCCGGAAGCCCCGTGACGCAGCGCGAGATTCGTTCCGGCAGTCACTCAGGCATGGAAGCGAACCTCCATCAGGCCACGGTGTACCGTGACGACAGCCAGTGGGGCACCGTGGTCGTGCGCTTTAACCGGTTGAGCAATACCGGCGTACCCGGCTTTCACGACAATCCACTGTCAGCCGTACTCACCCTGTTCATCGCTTTTCCACTGGGCGGCTTCCTGCTGGTCAGCGGCATCCGATACCGGCGGTTCGCCTCACCGGCGTGTGTTCCCTACCAGGTCAGGACCGTCCTCGATGCCCTTGCCGAGGGGGTGCTTCTGCTCGACGCGAAGGGGCGCATCATGCTCGCCAATAACGCGTTTGCAAACAGCGTGGACAAGATGCCCGGGGCGTTGCTCGGAAGAAAGGTGTCAGACCTCCGATGGGAGTTCGGCAGGATCCACGAAGACGAATTCCCCTGGGATACGGTGCTGCGGCTCGGCGAGATCCAGACAGGAAAACAGCTGCGGCTCATCTGCCCATCGGGTGCCACCAGAACGTTCACGGTTAACGCGGCGCCCGTCAAGGACGGCGGCCAGTATCGTGGCGTCATGGCCACCTTCGATGATGTCACCCAGCTGGAGGAAAAGAACGAACAGCTGGAAGACATGCTCGGCATGCTAAAGAAATCTCGCGACGAGATACGCCGCCAGAACCGTGAACTGCAGATCCTTGCCACACGCGACCCGTTAACGGACTGCCTCAACCGCCGCTCGTTCTTCGAAAAATCCGAACCCGTATTCGAAACCGCCCTGCGCAACGGACAGCAGCTCGCCTGCATCATGGTGGATATCGACCTGTTCAAGTCAATCAACGATCGCTACGGCCATGTCAAGGGCGACGAAGTCATCAGGATGGTTGCGCAGACACTTCAGGCGTCATTGCGCAGCTCCGATACCATCTGCCGCTATGGGGGCGAGGAATTCTGCATCAGCCTTCCGGGGCTGAACATCGATCAGGCGATCGCCACGGCGATGCGCGCGCGTACGAATATCGCGGCGATGAATTTCCCGGAGATTTCCGGGGATTCATCCCTGCGGGTGACAGCCAGCTTCGGCATCACCGCCATCGACCGGGAAGTTGCGGATTTCGCTCACTTCATCGACAGGGCGGACCAGGCGCTCTACATCTCCAAGAACACCGGGCGCAACCGCGTATCCGTATGGGACAGCGAGACCGGCGTCAGAAATCCCGTTACTTCGGCGACTTTCGAAGCCGGCGCAGACCCCGGCGGCGACCGGATGGATGCACCGACACCCGACGGCGACCCATCGGTCAGCGACACGGATCAGCACGCGGTCGCCGGAGCGCCCCAGGCGGATCACGACAGCCTGCCCTTACTGCCCAACCGAAAACTGATCCACAACCGGATTGTCGAAGCCATCGAGTTCTGCCGGAATAACCAGCAGTATTGTTCCCTCCTGATGCTGGATCTGAACATGTTCAGGCGCATTAACAATACGATGGGGGATTTCGTCGGCGACGAACTGCTCAGCGAAGTCAGCCAGCGCCTGGTACAGTCACTGCGCAGTACGGACGTCGTTGTACGCTTTGGTAATGAAGATTCCGAGAATCTGATCTACCGGCTGAGCGGCGACGAGTTCGGCATTCTCCTGAACGGCATGGAATGCACTGAATTTACCACCCAGGTCGTTAATCGCATCATGGAGTCGCTTAGCCATGCGTTCGACATCGAAGGTCACGAGATCAAGCTGGCCTGCAACATCGGCATCAGCTTCTATCCCGAGAACGGCAGCGATGCGGATTCACTCCTGAAGAACGCCGCCGTCGCACTTTATTATGCCAAGTGCCAGGGGCCCAACCGCTACCAGTTCTATAACGAAGGGCGTATGGACTCATCAACCGGGAATTTCCAGCTTCAGAACGAGCTGCAACAGGCTATCGAGCAGGATCAGCTCGAACTGTATTACCAGCCCAAGATCGACATAAAATCCGGGCGGATCGTCTGCATGGAGGCGCTGCTGCGCTGGCGCCACCCGGAGATGGGCATGATTCCTCCGTCGCAATTCCTCAAGCTTGCAGAGAACACCGGACTGATTATTCCCATCGGCAAGTGGGTCCTGCGCACCGCCTGTCGCCAGCTCGGTGACTGGCAGCGGGGCGGTTACCCCGACCTCTCCGTCGCCGTTAATCTCTCCGCATTACAGTTTTCCCAGAAAGACCTGCTGATGCAGATCGGCACGATACTCGACGAGACAGGTATCGCCCCGTGGCACCTCGATCTGGAGCTTACCGAGGTTACTGTCATGGATGATATCGCTGCGGCAGCGACCACACTGCGACTGCTGCACAAGGCTGGCATGAGAATCTCCATCGATGATTTCGGCACCGGGTTTTCCTCGCTCAACAACCTCAAGCGGTTTCCGATCAGGAGCGTAAAGATCGACCGGTCTGTCATCCGGGACATCACCACGGACACCGACGACGCGGGCATCATCAAGGCAATCATCACCATGGCGCACGGTATGGGGCTCAGGGTGGTCGCGGAAGGCGTTGAAACGGAGGCGCAGTTTGCCTTTCTGGACAATCTGCACTGCGACGAGTTCCAGGGTTTCCTGTTCAGCCCGCCGGTACCGCAAAATGAGGCTGGCAGCCTGCTCCTGGAAAACGACGCCAGGGGTCGTCTTGCATCCTGAACACGGCACATCGCTCCCGCGCATGACCCAGGCCAGCCTCTCGACCGGTGCCCGGCCTCGCCTTCTCCCTGCAGGCAAAAAAAAGGGGCTGCGATGCAGCCCCTTTCCGGTTTCGTTCAAACCGCCCTACTGGCTCTTGCTTATCATGTACTCGATCGCACCTTTCAGCTCATCCTCCGAGCAGTCCATGCACAATCCTTTCGCCGGCATGGCGTTCAAACCGTTGGTCGCGCTGACCAGCAGGACATCGATACCCTTGGCGATACGCGGCGCCCAGGCGGCAGCGTCGCCCATTTTAGGTGCGCCGGCGGCTCCGGTTCCATGACAGGCGATGCAGTTGACCTGATAGACCTGTTCGCCGGACCGCGGACCCGCGGCTGCTTCCTCGCCGGCAGCGGCAACCGGTTCAGCCGCGGTTTCCTCCTGCGTTCCGGTCTCGCCGGCAATATTGACCTGGCCGACCGGCTTGATATTTTCCAGCACGACTTCCTTGGGTTTGTACTCGTCCACACTCCCGGACATATAGCCGGCGAGGAAGTACAGGATGACCGCCAGTATTGCCAGACCGCCCAACACCGCGACAAAGGTTGTGAAAAACTGTTTATCGTGACTCAATGTCTTCTCCTGATTATGCTGATACCCGCAAAATCCGTGGCCTGTGGGTTACTGAGGTGCTGTCAAAAACCCTGCAGCCACTTGCCCCGGCAAAATGAATGGCCCCGGATTATACTGCAAACACCCGGCACGGGAAATTCACGAGAACAACCGTAAAATCAGCCACCTTCGATCATGGACCTGTCTCATGGATAGCGTTATCCTGTGCACCCCGGCGCATGGGCATGAGGGTCGGTCGTCCGCCACCCGTCGGGCCTGCCGGAGAAGATGATTGATTCCGTCTGACAATATACCTGCAGCCGTACAGGCGGGGATGGCAGCCAGGGTTCGTAGAAACCCCGCCGTCGCATCGTCAGGGACGGCTGCAGCAAGATTCAGCGCCCGTAGCTCAGCTGGATAGAGTACTGCCCTCCGAAGGCAGGGGTCACAGGTTCGAATCCTGTCGGGCGCGCCATTATAATCAGTTGGTTTTGAAGCCGGTCATCTGCCGGTTTTTTTATCGTAAGTGCCATGCAAATGTGCTGAAGGATGATTGAGCTGACATATTAACGCCCGCTTGCCGGCAAACAGGTTACCGTTCTGACCTAATCAGAACGGGACAAAATTATTCAATGTTGCAATCGGTTTGCCAAAATTTATCCGGCCACCCGTGACGATGCCGGAAGGGTCACCCGCCACAAAGCCCGCCGCGCTGAGACCCACGAATCTTGAAACACAGTAGATTTCGTCTTCCGGAGCGGCATCGGCAGGGATGAGCTTATCTTTGATCTTGCTGATTTTTAATTGCGCCGTTATATAACCGGAACCAAATAGAGCTTCGGTATCGAGAAGTGCGATTACATAATCGCTGTTCTTTTTCCTTTCGATCACTGTATCCACGGCAAGCAGGCTGATCATGGAACTCCCCGCCACGATAGTGCTGTTTTGCTTGTCCCAAACAACCAGATAAATGGAACCCGGGTTGTTGCAATCGGAGACTGCAGCAATGATGTCATTTGTACCGGGTCTGCCAGCACTTGATTGCTCAAGAATATCTTGCATTTTGATGGTCTCCGTGGAGATGTCACTCAAGCCGCTCTGAAAATGGATGTACAGATTTATGTTACCAACCCGGTGGACAGTATAGAAAGGAAAGCACGGCACACTCCACAACAGGCACAGAAACACCGCCGCGACCTTATGCAGGTTACTCGAGTTTAAGCTTGCGAATTTGATCATGATATTATCCTCAACTGGATATCGCGCCTGGCTAATAATAATTAACTGTAATTATCACCTGCTCACCCATGAGACTCGGACAATGGGTAACTGGATGTGAAGCAGTGTAACTATCGGAAAACTCGGAGTATGTTATCGTGGGTAGGCCCCCATGCCGGAAGCGTCAAACATACCTTCCTCATTCCCGCTCATGCGATCCATGAAAAACATGTCTTGCATGACCTGGTAGAGATTGCATATCCGCTCAAACACCTTTTCGCTCTGCGGGCAATGATTGAGCGGCTGACCTATACTGCCTAACGAATACGATCTATGCCTTCCTGCTCCCTCAAAATGACCGGGATTCATCAATAATATTATTAGAGAAAATCTGTTGAATCGTTGATATCCGTCAAGAATGGCGAGGTATTCAGCATCCAGGGATCATGCACATTGGCCAAGGTATCCAAGACGATATGCACCAGTCTGGCGGACGAGCTGAAAGAGTACTTTCTACCCCGATCGAGTCTTCAGGCCGTTCCCGACTTTCACATCATAATCGCGTCGCCTGGTGTGGTTGAGGAAACCGGAACCGGCATTAGATTAGTGTGATCATCCGAGGGATGCAGAATAACCACCGGGAACGTATTACCGGGTGTATTCTCCCTGAATGCACGGGTTATGCTTCCTGTACGCCTCCAGGTCAACATGACTATTTCATGACCCACGGGATATCCTGAAACTGCAACGCCAAGGTATGCACTTTTTTTCCATTCAACGATTGCTGGGGCTGATGCTGATGGTCTTCAGCGCCCTGCTGTTGCCGCCGGTCGTCGTTTCCTGGATATACCAAGACGGGGAAATGCATGTGTTTCTGGTCGGTTCGGGCGTGGTGTTTCTGCTGGGTCTGGTGAGCTGGCTGCCGACCTACCGCTGCAAGGATGAGCTGCGGGTCCGGGAAGGCTTCCTGATCGTGGTATTGTTCTGGGTGGTGCTGGGCCTGGTGGGTGCATTGCCGCTGGCGCTGGCGGAAAAGCCGCATCTGTCGGTTACTGATGCCGTATTCGAATCCCTGTCCGGGCTGACCACGACCGGCGCCACGGTCATTACCGGTCTGGATGACCTGCCCGCCTCCATCCTGTTTTACCGGCAGCAGCTGCAATGGCTGGGCGGCATGGGGATCATCGTGCTGGCGGTTGCCATCATGCCGATGCTGGGTATCGGCGGCATGCAGTTATATCGCGCCGAGATGCCCGGACCGCTCAAGGACACCAAGCTGACACCGCGAATTACGGAAACGGCCAAGGCGCTCTGGTACATCTACCTGGGTCTGACCATCCTCTGCGGCGTCAGCTACTGGTTCGCAGGTATGACCGCCTTTGATGCGATCGGTCACAGTTTTTCCACGATTTCCATCGGCGGCTTCTCCACCCATGACCAGAGCATCGGCTATTTCGAAAGTGCCACGATCGAGATGATTGCCGTGATATTCATGTTGGTGGCGGGGATGAATTATGCATTGCATTTCACGGCCTGGCGCACGTTCAGTCTGCGTCCCTACCTGCACGACTCCGAGGTGAAGACCTACCTGATGGTGCTGTTGCTGGTGACGGCAGTCACGGTCGTGTACTTGTATTACACGCATACCTTTATCCTCTTCAACGATGCCCTGCATGTCGGTCTGTTCCAGGTGGTATCCATCGGCACGACAACCGGTTTCACGACCACGGAATACTTTGTCTGGCAGGGTTTTCTGCCTGTCCTGCTGCTGTTTGTCAGTTTCATCGGGGGCTGCGCGGGTTCCACCGGGGGCGGTATGAAGGTCATCCGATTCCTGCTGCTCCTCAAGCAGGGCCACCGGGAGATCATGCGTCTGATCCATCCCAATGCACAGATCCCGGTAAAGATCGGGCAGAAGCCCATGCCGGACCGTGTGCTGCAGGCGATCTGGGGCTTTTTCGCCGCCTACGTCGGAAGCTTCGTGGCGATCATGTTGTTCGTAATGGCAACGGGTCTTGATCAGGTGACGGCGTTTTCGGCGGTTGCCGCCTGTATGAACAACCTCGGCCCCGGGCTGGGCGATGTCGGCGCCAACTACGTCGCTGTCAATGATCCGGCCAAATGGGCGCTCAGTTTTGCCATGCTGCTTGGCCGTCTCGAGGTGTTTACCCTGGTGGTCCTGTTCAGCCGCGCATTCTGGCGACATTGAACGGACCGAACTCGCGTGCATAACGTCTCAATAGGGGTCTGGACACGCTCCAATACCTGCGTATGGACGCCTCTGCATCGATTCATGCGACCCGATATAGTGTGCCAACCCTGGTTGAGCGGATACTCCAAGCCGGGCAGAATTATCATTCCGCCCGTTCTATGGTGCTATTTCTTTTTGCCGATATAATTAGTTTGTTAGCATGTATTGATATATGGTGATACAAATGAAGATCCTCTTGCGTGAAATCAGATTGCTGCTCACCGGACTGCTGTTCGCATGCCTGTTCATGCCGGCTCTGCTGTGGTTTATGAACTTTAAACATGGAATCCACCTTGCAGGATTCACTTCACCTTCTATTGTTTCATTTTACCGGGAGTTCTACGCAGGTCTGGATAATCCGCTGGTCTGGCCCTTGCTGCTGGCGCCTTACCTTTTGCATAGCCTGATACGCCTGCTGTACCATTCCAGCGCACCGCGAGCCCCGGCAACTGAACCACTGGAGCAGGCGACCCTCAAAGGCCACGCGGAGACCATCAAGGGCCTGATCGCGCAAGGTAAGGATATCAATGCCAGAAATATCCGCGGCCAGACGTCGTTACATCTGGCCACAACGAAGGGCAACAGCGATGTGGTACAACTTCTGCTGGAGAGTGGAGCCGAGGTGGATGCTGTCGCAACCAACTCGGGCTGCACGTCCCTGCACTATGCAGCCAGCCTCGGCCATGTCGAGTTGTGTGAATTGCTCGTCCGTTATGGCGCCGACCCCG
>JBAVKA010000057.1:0-3493 GCA_049688075.1 Gammaproteobacteria bacterium | reverse complement strand
ACCGTCGGTGCCGGGAATTTCATGTTCAGGGCTTCCAGCGTCTCGGCGACGATCCGGGAAATGGCGAGATTTCGGAACCACTTGTGGTTCGAGGGGATGATGAACCAGGGGGCATGTTTGGTGCTGCATTTTTCGAGCGCCGCCTCGAAGGCCTGGGTGTAGGCATCCCAGAACGGGCGCTCCGCGTAGTCGCCCTCGCTGATTTTCCAGTGACGGTTGGGGTCGTCGATGCGCTGCTTGAAGCGCTCCAGCTGTTCCTCCGGATCGATGTGCAGATAGAACTTCAGGATGTGAGTGCCATTCTCATACAGCATCTGCTCGAAGTCGTTGATGAGTTCATAACGCTTCGACCAGACCTTTTTGGGGACCATGTTGTGCACGCGCTGCACCAGCACATCCTCGTAATGGGAGCGGTTGAAGATGGCGACCTGGCCCTTGCCCGGCGTGTGCTGGTGATAGCGCCACAGGAAGTCGTGCGCGGCCTCCTCCCTGGAAGGCACCTTGAAACCGGTCACGGTGCAGCCCTGCGGATTCATGGAACTCAGCACGTGATTGATGGTGCCATCCTTGCCCGCGGCGTCGCGTCCCTGCAGGCAGATCAACAGCGAACGCCTGTCCTCGGCGTACATCAGGTACTGCAGGTCGTGCATCTTCTGGCTGTACTTTTCGATCTCCGGCAAGGCGTGCTCGTGGGATTCATGCTGGTCCCTGAAACTGGCGTCGACCCTGGAGAGATCGACCTTGCTGCCCGGTTGCACACTGAATTTCTTGTTGTAGTTCATGTTGATTGTCTCCTGTGTTTGCCTTCGGGGAACACGGTCGTTCCTTTGACTCCGCATACCCGCTGCTGATGATCGTTATCTGTTCCCCGGAATGTTGCCGACACGTGCTACCCGGCCGCCTTGCCGCCCCGGGTAAGGGCTTGCGCAGGGTGCCGCCCCTTGAGAAACCGGGTATACCAATGCGGACGACCGGTACCCGTGTGCAGCCGGCGGTAGAGCGCCAGTTTGACCCAGTCGAGGACAATCATCCAGGTCCGCCCTGCCGGCGTATAACGTCCCCGGCACTACAAGCGCCGGACCCATCTCGTCGAGCTTTTCAGTGCCGGTACAGATCGATGGCTCCGCCAACCCCGGTGATCAGCATCTGCACCCCGATCACCGCCAGGATGAGCCCCATGATGCGCGTGATCACGTTCAAACCCGCCTGGCCCAGAAAGGTGACCAGGCGCTCGCCGTAAATAAAAAAGCCATAGGTGATGAGGCAAAGCGCCGCGAAGGCGGCGATGGTGATCACCACCTCCGAGATGCCTCCGCTGGAGGCGAAGTTCATGGCAGTCGCGATGGTACCGGGTCCGGCAAGAATCGGTATGGCAAGCGGGGTCACCGCGACACTCAGCGCCGCCTCCAGGCTGGCCTGCTGATCCTCGGAGGTGGGCTGGTGAACCGCCGATTGTTCTCCGTGCAGCATCTGGTACCCGATCAGGGCGACCAGTATGCCGCCCATGATGCGGAACGCCGGCAGCGTAATGCCGAAAAGGTCGAAAATCAGCTTGCCCAGCAGGGCGAAGACGACGATCAGTGCGAAGGCGAGCAACAGGGATTTCGCCGCCACCTGCCTCCTGACGGCCGGCGAGTCGTCTGCCGTCAGCCCGAGGAAGATGGGTGTGTTGGCAATCGGGTTCATGATGGCGAAGAACCCCATGAAAACTGACAGTGCGTGTCCGATCATATCTTGCATGATGTTATCTCGAATAGAAGCCGATCCGAAGAAATTCGAATAGGGCGCTGCAACACTTCCGCGTATACCGTCTGCGTGTGATAGAGGATCAGCGCGGTGGTCCAGCCGAAAATAATAACCCCGTTTGCAGTATGTTTCGAGGCCAGTATGCGCCAGGACCCGGTGAGCAACACATCACCGTAACCGACGCTGGTGAAGGTCACCATGGAGAAACAGGGCGCCGTTTCCAGGTTCGTAAACGCAGTGTTCCGGGGACCTAGAGGTAGAGCAGCGCCAACAGCAACGCCTCGGAAACCACACCGATATACATCCTGGTCGTGAACTGGTAAACCATTGCCGGGTCTGGCCACAGAAGGGGGCCAGGCCGACTCCCGGTTTCGGCAAACCGCCGCATCTGTATGGCTCCGGCCGTGATGGTCCGGTGAGCCGGCAGACATACCCCTATCGCAACGCCACAAACAGGGATTTCTTGTTCTTGCCGCCCCGGATGCGGGTAACGTCCAGGCTGATATGGTGTGGTGTATAGACCGTGGTTCTGATCAGCCAGTCTCCGTATGGTAACCGTGCCTGTTCGGTCATGGTCCTGATCTGTGTGGTATCGTCATATACATCTTCGATGACATCGTAAACAAGTTTCATTGTTATCTCCTTTGTGGTGATACGATGATTGCCGGGCAGCTGGATTGGCGCTACTCATCGTTGAGTATAAGTCAATCAGAAGCCCGGTGTCCGGGAACGGGTGCTTCTCGCCGAAAAACCAACATTTTGCGCTATTATTCCGCTCACACATGTGATGCGATACAACTAACCGATGCCAAGCCCCACAACAGATTGCTCCAGCAGACAGCCCATGTCGCTGTGACCCGGCAGTGGCTGTGGTTCGTGCTACTGATACTTATGGTACTACCGGGCGGAGCGGGACAGGTACAAACGCCGGCAATTCCGGAAACGGACAGGGTGCAGGCGACCCCCCGTGTCCAGGTCCTTGAGGGTCGTATCTCCAGTGGTAGTCTGCAGTTCTACCGCATCTCCGGCCTAACCAGGGGGGCTAGACTTTACGTCCACGCCGAGGCCACCACCGGTCACCTCGACCCCCTGATTGCCCTCCTGAGGCCCGACGCCGGTCTGGAGGCGCTATCGAGAGAGTCACTGAACGAGCAGATCAAGGTCCTGTCCCGCGATGATGACCCACTGGAGGTCACCCGGCAGATCATGGACCGCGTCTTCGCGGGTGACGCATTCGTCGCGGAGATGAGCTCGTGCGCCGAGCAGATCTTGCGTCAGGGAAACAGCAAGGTCGATCGATCCGGCTTTCAACTGTAATCCGAAACACCGGCGTTAATGCCGGTGGAGTGTTCATGCGGGCATCACCGTCTACTAATGTTCTGGTTTATTCTTCGAGGTCGTCGCTAAAACAGCGCCACCCCAATGAACTCAATTTCTCAATGAACTCCGTTGCCTTGTGTTCGCAATAATTCTGCGTATTTTTAGATTCCCACAAGGCACGGGGCAAGACATTCTCGTTTGGCTTGGCATAAAACACTTTGCACGGCAATCGCGCAGGCGCTTCCATGTAGAAAATAACCACTTGCCGGGTAAGCCCGGCTTTCTGGCATGTCCATGAGTTTGCAGAAACTTCTGAAACCAGCCCCAGAAAGACCAGCAGATACACTGGAGATCGAAAATTCAGATACTTCATTACGCCAATCTTTCCTCTTCAAATGGTCTACATCTTGGGGCTAGATACCCTGGA
>JBAVKA010000056.1:0-5577 GCA_049688075.1 Gammaproteobacteria bacterium | reverse complement strand
GCGCCGACCTCCTCGCCTGGGAACGTGCCGTCATTGCGAATAGTGCGAATGACACGGACCGCTTCGCCCTGCCGGAATCTAGCCCGCATCGCGTCCCTGACCCAGGATGGAATCGAGTGGAATGAAGTCTTCCTGCGGCTCGTGCATGTGGAACACACGGAACACCTTTTCGGTACGTGCATCCGAGGTCACGAAGTCGCTGTAGGCCGATGAGACCTGCCGACCCGGCGCACGCGTTTTTCCGGAGGAAGCGGATACATTGCTGCCTGATCGCGTCGGAAAAAACAGATCAATGTGAAATACGACAGTACCACCAGAACGTACCCGATTTTTCATGAGTTATTCAGACGTGCCCTGAATCATATATAAGAATTACCTGAATACCGTTTCCGGCCAGGGGACCAAACCGCTCGCGCGGTATGGAGTGGCACGATTTGATGGTAACTATCAGCAAGCCGGGCGTTTAACTCATCAAGAAGAAGTTGCAATCTGCCAGGTAGATTTCTTGTGTCTTTCCCGATGAATTAGAGCCTGGTATGTACTAGGCTTCTACGGTGCAGCGTGTGGTAAATGTCTTGGATAACTAATAATGACAAAATACAGTCGGGTCAATCACATGAAAATTCTCAGAACGGTTATCGTGGTAATGCTACTGACCGGGCGCGGGTTGACATGGGCTGGTTTTGATGAGGGAGACGCAGCATATAATCGGGGTGACTATGCTACTGCGCTGCGAGAGTATCGTGCATTGGCCGATAAAGGTGATTCTAAAGCACAGAACAACCTTGGCGCCATGTACGACATAGGACAAGGAGTTCCACAGGACCACAAGGAAGCAGTGAAGTGGTTCAGGAAAGCCGCAGAACAGGGTCTTGCTGGCGCACAATTCAATCTGGGCTGGATGTACAGGCGGGGACTGGGTGTTCCACAAGACTATGTTCAAGCCCACAAGTGGTTCAATATTGCGGGCGCTAATGGTGATGTTGATGCGGCCGAGAGCCGTGACAGTGTATCCCAGTGGATGACAAGAGCCCAGATTGCTGAAGCCCAGAAACTGGCCAGTGAGTGGGTGGAGTTGCACCAGTAAGTCTCAATTCCAATATCAGACCTGACTGAAAGATACCCCGCCATCGGGCAACGATGCGGCGATCATCCACGTGTTAACAGGCCCTAAGACCTTCACGACCTCAATCTTAATCGCAGACATTTTTAACGATGCGACACGATGTCGCACCCGCATTTAACAAAATCGTAACATTACAAATATATAAATATGTTATTATATGCTTATATTTAACTATCAATAGAGGATAGTCATGAGTGATTTTGTCGAGCAGCTCAGGCTTGCGGAAAAGGCGGCGGAAGACATCTATTTCGCGAAGGTTAGCCGCGACCTGATCGAGTCCCTGCACAAACGGAAGCAGGCAGAGAGCAGGTTAGATCAACCGGGTACCGAAGAACGGGCGGAAGACAGTCCGGCTATCAAGTAGCTCGGCAGGAACATCGACACTCGTAGTATCAGTCAGAGAGAAAAAGCAATGTTAGTTATGCTTCAGAACTTGTTTCACCGTGCGAATAGATGCCCTTTCGCGTGTTTTCTGAAAGTCCTGTTATCTGCCAGCTTTATTTACGCGATTCATATAGCCATCTCTCACCAAATCAACATGTCACCCTATTCATTTATCTTGCTGGTAGCATTGGTTGGAGTGATTGCGACACTGGCAGTGGCATTTGATTGATCTGGAATCTGAGATAGATTCGTGGATTGAGAGACACCGTAAAGAGGAAATGGAAGCATGAAAAAAGCCCCGCGTGACCGCTGACGAAGAGTGCCAAACAACCCCTGTTAATAGTCCCGGGCTAAACGATGTCGCAGGACAAGTCTGAAAGTGAGAGAGAGTGAGAAACTACTTAAAGCCCGCTGCTCAAAATGCCTGAACCTTCAACCCGGCAACTGGTGCAAGGCCAGAAAGCGAAAAGTTCCCGGAAGCCGCCATTTGCGTAACTGTGACCTATTCCAGCAAGATGCCTAATCCAGCCCCTGTACGTCCCGGAAAGCCTCAGACCCCAGGTCTGGTCCATTGCGTAACATGTGAACACTTCACCTGCCGGGGGCGGTGTGGCGACTACATCGACCTAGACGGTGAAATGTCATCCCGTGTCTGGCGGTATTGCAGTATTCATATTGCCGCCGAAACAACTGGTCCATGCTCTTCATGTAGATATCTGGTGAAACGTGTTTGTACGCGCTCTGGCTTTGCTGTAACCCAACCCGATAGCCCGACTTCGTGCCAGAGATTCATTCGCAAATGAGATTCAATCTCATGTAGTTGGGGGGTTATCGCTTCCCCATTACTGGCATCTGGAAAGGTATACCCGGTGACACCGGCCTTCCGTAGAGAGATCAATAAATTATGCTTTTTGAGCAGACTCGAAGTAATTATGCTTATATGACAATGTGCATATTCATGTTAGAGTTTGTTTAGAGTTTTATTAGAGTTTGAATATTAGCTAAAAATAACATTCTGGCCATAAAAGATACGGAGCAAGCATTGCTCGGCCACCTAATCGACGGAGCAATCGCATGGAAAGGTCGTCATTAACCGACGATACACGAAATCACTACGAGTCACTGATCGGACAAGTCGGAGAAAAATATTTCTACGATCGGTGGATGTCGAACCCGATCGCAAAAAGCCAGTACTTCCAAACGGTAAAGGCAATTCAAATGGCATTTAGCTTTGTACCGCCGAATGGCCATTGGCTCGAAATTGGAAGTGGGCCCGGGACATGGACAGATCTTTGCCTGCGTTTAGCCAAGACGCTTGCAGTCTTCGACATTTCCAGTGAATTTCTGAAAGTCATGAAGCAAAAATACCGTGATGAGAAGCGACTAACAGACTTCATTTGTGGGGACTTCATCGGAGATATCGCGTTGCTTGATAACCGTCGTTTCGACACGATTTTTTCAGCGCGAGCACTTGAATACATGAGTAATAAAGTAGCAATGGTCAAATATTGTGTTGATCACCTTAATTCAGGCGGTCACCTGATAATCATCACAAAGAACCCGAGATGGCGTGACAAGCAGCGCTCGAAAATCCATTCCGATGACATTCATCGTGATCAGATTTACTGGCGTGAACTCCAAGATACGTTCTGCAATCTGGGCTTGCAAAATGTAATGGTTTTTCCGGCCGCCTTCGGCTCCTACATGCCGCCACTAAATAATCGTTTTGGTACATGGCTTAGCACTCTTTTATTTGGGCGGATGTATCGAAACCCAATGACCCCGATGTTCGATTGGATTACTGAAAGCTACCTTATAATAGGAAAGGCGCCATAGCTGCACTATGGATCGCATTGTGCCAATCTCAGAGCAACTGCTGACGGTACTCGGTGTAGAAAATGGGATATGCGCCTACATATCTTCCAATCTTGCACGCATGTGGAAACCGGCGCTTCGCTCTCGAAATATTGAGCTTTCTGGACATTGCGATCATCCAGTTCATCTGGTGATCGAACACCGGCCAAAGCAAGCAAAGCGGCTATTACGACGTGACTTGCTAAAGCAATTGATCGATGAAAATGGGATCGCACTAATATATTTTCGACCGGCGAGACCACTTTGGTTGGGTCGGTTAAATAAAAAACTGGAAAGCCTCTGGAGAGGCAAACGAAGAAATCGGAAAGTAGTTAAGTTGAAGCACTGCCTTGACTCCTTGACCTTCATTCCTCTTGAGATAACTCCTAGCCTTAGCCACCCGGCTACCATCAGAGTCCTAACGTACGAACGTCGCAAAGGGCATTTCTTGATAGATGTATCAGAAATGTCGAATCATTCAGGTCTGGCACTTCTCATCAGCATGGGGCGGAGACCTTTCGATGCACTTTTGGGTAGTCTAATGCGCTTGCTGCCAGAACCAATGCGAGATGTCTCAATAGCTGATATCTATCTTCGTGACCGTGGCGCGGTAATTGCACGACTTAGGTCGCCAATGGGCAACACTTTTATTGCCAGAATCGCCGCATCAGATGATATCGCTTCGATTATAAGCCGAAACCATAAGATGCTCACCATGCTCCGATCATGCGTACCCCTACCGTCAACGTGCCGAAATGTTTTACCTAAAGTTGTAGCCACCTCAGAGCGGACCTCTATTGAAGAAGCGGCGCCCGGCATACTCGCATGGCAGTTGGTTCAGTCGAAACCTCAACTTCGAGGCAATGTGCTGGAGCAAGCATGGAAATTCAGCTCTGAATTGCAGAAGGTAACAGCAACAACAAAAATACTCGATGAAAACCAAGTTGACGAACTTATTGGTAAAGACATAGAGTTGCTTCAGGGATTTTGCGTAGGAGACACCTTCGTTGAGAATTGTCTTTTAACGATGCGCGATTTCCTTTACAGAAATTTAGTTGGTAAGGTTGTGTCAATTACGTTGGCCCATGGTGACTATGGACCAGGCAATTTATTCTTCGACCCATCGGCAGGAACATTGACAGGAGTAATTGACTGGGATACTTATCGTGCAGTGGATCTCCCAGGTGTAGATTTTCTAAACTTCATCTTTCAGGATTTTCGGGCAACCAACAGCCTTTCCTCTTCATTACTTGCCGTGCGCCGTTGGCTAAACGATGAAAATTGGTTGTCTCTCGAGTTTACAAGGTTGTTGTCTGGAAGCTTTCAGCTAGTGCCGAATTTTCGCGACTTATACTGCCAGATAACTGCGATGCACGTTCTTGGTCGTGACATGCGCTATAGAAGTGGCCGGTATTTAAGTAGGGAAGAGGCAGATTTAATCATTGCTGCTGCCGATATCGGTCGGACGCCGAATCTAGCCCGCATAAATTAACCACAATCAACCATGTAGTTTCTGGTACATGGACATAGTTCGCCCGTATCTCGGGATGTTATGTAACCGCAAAATAAACCTCACCCTGTCAAGCTGACCCTATCCAGTCCACCCTATACGTTTTCAACGATAGCGGAGTATCGTGATGGATGAAGCGCCCGAGATCTCACTGACAGAACACCAACGCTACTGGCTTGAACACGTCCGCGCCTGCGAGGCCTCGGGTAAAGCGCACCGCGGGCTGGCGCTAATCCGGAAACTGTACCGGGTTGAGAAAGAGGCCCGTACCTTAACGTCTGAAGACCGATGCGCTCACCGCCAGCGGCATGCTCGGCCGATCCTTAATGAGCTGCGCAGCTGGCTGGATGAATCGCTGCCGCAGGTGCCACCGACGAGTGCGACTGGCAAGGCGCTGAACTACCTGCACAACGAATGGGACAAGCTGGTTTGCTATCTGGAGGATGGTCGGCTGGAGATCGACAACAACGGTGCGGAGAATGCCATCCGCCCGTTCGTGCTCGGGCGCAAGAACTGGTTGTTCAGTGACTCGGTCAAGGGCGTGAAGGCCAGTGCCAATCTTTATTCGCTGGTCGAGACCGCCAAGGCCAACGGGTTGGAGCCCTATGCCTATCTCCGGCATCTGTTCACGGAACTGCCCAAGGCGCAAACCGTTGAGGCCATCGAGGCACTGCTGCCCGGCAACATCAACATGGATCAGATC
>JBAVKA010000055.1:0-2889 GCA_049688075.1 Gammaproteobacteria bacterium | reverse complement strand
GCGCCGGTACCGCTTGCGGTCAGCACCGACCTGCAAATCGCGATGAGTGTCAACAGCCTGGCAGTGCTCGCCCTCGGACTCTTCCCCGGTGCATTGCTGTCGGTGTGCACGGCGGTGATAGGCTGAGACGCCTGCCTTCGCCACCCCTCCGGGAGATGCCGGTTTTCCGACGCGACGCGTTGGGCTTGAATTAGTGTGGGGTTGCCGCTACACTTCCGGGCCGTTGATGCGGGGTGGAGCAGTCTGGCAGCTCGTCGGGCTCATAACCCGAAGGTCGCAGGTTCAAATCCTGCCCCCGCTACCAACCTATAATCTACACCCCTGATCGGGGTTTTTTTATAGCCAGGACACGATATCCCCCGGGTGTGCCGGTTGGGTTGGAGTAGGCTGTTTTGCTATACTCCTGGAACGATAAATTCGGAGTTCATGGAGTGGGCCTAAGGCCCATTTTTTGTTTCCGGAGAGTATGAATGAAGCAGGACCCGCTACAACTCGGCGCATTGCTGGAGCCGGCCATCGAGGCCTTGGGATATCAGCTGGTCGGAGTCGAATATCGCAGCGGAGGGCCGGGCGGCGCCCTGTTGCGCGTGTACATCGACACTGAACAGGGCATCACGGCCGACGATTGCGAGCGGGTGAGCTACCAGGTCAGCGGCCTGCTGGACGTGAACGACCCGATTCCAGGCCATTACACCCTGGAGGTGTCCTCGCCCGGGCTTGATCGGCTGCTGTTCAGACGGGAGGACTACGAGCGCTTTGCCGGGAACCTGGTGAAACTGCGCATGGCCGTCCCGCAGGAAGGACGGCGCAAGTATCAGGGCCGGCTGTTGCGGCTTGAAGACGGGAATGTCGTGATGGACCAGGACGGTGAGGAAGTCACCCTGGCGCTGGACCAGATTGAACAGGCGCGTTTGGTTCCGGAATACTGAGCCAATATTTTGGAGATTTAGGAATGGACAAAGAGATCCTGCTGGTCGTCGATGCGGTATCCAACGAAAAGGGTATCGACAAGGAAATCATTTTCCAGGCGATCGAAGCCGCGCTGGCGACAGCTACCCGCAAGCGTCACGGCGGCGAGATCGATGCGCGTGTCGCCATCGACCGCAAGACCGGATCCTACAAAACGTTCCGGCGCTGGCAGGTGATCGACGAAATGCTCGAAGCGCCGGAGGCACCGACAGACGAGGGCGAGGAGGAGGTGCTGGTGTATGAGGACCCCGAGCGCCAGATCACCCTGGAAGAGGCCCGGCAGCGGGATCTGAACCTCGCGCACGGCGACTTTGTCGAAGAGCCGATGGAGTCGGTCGATTTCGGCCGTATCGGCGCCCAGACCGCCAAGCAGGTCATCGTGCAGAAGGTGCGCGAGGCCGAACGGGCGCAGGTCGTGGAAGCGTACAAGGACCGGGTAGGCGACCTGGTGACCGGCGTGGTCAAGCGCGTCGAGCGCGGCAGTGTCTACCTCGATCTGGGCAGCAATGCCGAGGCGATCATCCCGCGCGAGCATATGATTCCCCGCGAGGCGGTTCGACCCGGCGATCGCCTGCGCGGCTATCTGAAGGAAGTCAGCGCCGAACAACGCGGGCCGCAGCTGCTGGTCACGCGCGTCGCACCGGAATTCCTTATCGAGCTGTTCAAGCTGGAGGTTCCCGAGGTGGGGCAGGGCCTGATCGAGATCATTTCGGCCGCGCGCGACCCGGGCCTGCGTGCGAAGATCGCCGTCAAGTCCAACGATCCGCGCATCGATCCGGTCGGCGCCTGCGTGGGCATGCGCGGTTCCCGTGTACAGACGGTTTCAACCGAGCTATCAGGCGAGCGCGTCGACATCATCCTCTGGGATGTGAATCCCGCGCAGTTCGTCATCAACGCCATGTCGCCGGCCGAGGTCACCTCCATCGTGGTCGATGAAGAAACCCATACGATGGATATTGCAGTTGCAGAGGAGCAGCTCTCACAGGCGATCGGCCGTGCCGGCCAGAACGTACGCCTTGCCAGCCAGCTGACCGGCTGGGAGCTCAACATCATGGATGAGACCCAGGCCGAGGAGAAGAGCGAGGCCGAGGCCCAGGAACTGCAGCGGATGTTCAAGGAACAGCTCGACGTGGACGAGGAAATCGCCGCCATCCTGGTGCAGGAGGGGTTTTCCACCATCGAGGAAATCGTCTACGTTCCCAAGAGCGAACTGCTGCAGATCGAGGAGTTCGAGGAAGGGATCGTCGATGAATTGCGCGGCCGTGCGCGCGATGTGCTGCTTACCCAGGCGATCATCAAGGAAGAGAAGATCGGTGACGCGGAACCGGCCCGGGACCTGCTGGAAATGGAGGGCATGGATCGGGAACTGGCCTTCGAACTCGCCGGCCGGGGCATTATCACCATGGAAGACCTGGCCGAACAGGCCATCGACGATTTGATGGACATCAACGGCATGGACGAGACCCGGGCCGGCGCCCTGATCATGACGGCCCGCGCCCCCTGGTTCGCGGAAGCGGCGCAGGACTGATCGTCGGCAGAGGAGCAGAGGCATGTCAGAAGTTACGGTAAAACAATTCGCTGATGTCGTCGGTGTCCCCACCGACCGGCTGCTCGCCCAACTGGGCGAGGCAGGTCTGGAAATTCAGGATGAGAACGCCACCATCACGGAAACCCAGAAGACCCAGTTGCTCGATTTTCTGCGTGAGAGCCACGGAAGACACGCCCCGGTCACCGGCGCAGCCCCGAAAAAGATCACCCTGAAACGCAAATCGCACACGGAATTGCATACCAGTGTTCCGGCGGCGCGGCCGCCGGGCGGGCGCGGCATCGTGCGCGGCGCCAAGCCCGAGAAAAAAACCGTGATTGTCGAGGTGCGCAAGAAGCGCACCTATGTGAAGCGCACCGACCTGCTGGCCGAGG
>JBAVKA010000054.1:0-3216 GCA_049688075.1 Gammaproteobacteria bacterium | reverse complement strand
CTCCCGGGCGAGATCGGGGATGGATTCCGCCCGAACCGTCCCCGTTATAGCACAGACCAGCAGTATCAGCAGAATTACGCCGGCCAGGCGATACCGGTGTGTCCGCCACAATGCATGTTGTTGCCCGGTGTCGCCGTTCACTGGACTGTTCTCCTGCACTGCCTTAGAAGTCATGGGCAAACGGCCGGTCGTTGCCGGTAATTCAAGGTGAACGCGGTCAATCATGATAGTGTGACGGCCTCCGCGTACTTATCACCGGATTTGTGGAGGTCTCCTCTCAACCCTGTTGCCGGCGAGGAATGCTCGCGAATGTCCAGCAGCGAGCCCGGCATTCTGTTAATTATCCCGAGCGGGTCGATTTAACGTCCTTGACCTATATCAAGGTCATTATCGAGCATTCACATATGCCTTGATATTGTTCGCATGATATTCGAATTGAGTGCACTCTCCGCGCCGAAATATCAGCGCTCTTTTTCGCCGCGCTGCGAATCCAGCATCCGCTGAAAATGCGCTGAATCGTTAGCAAGAATATCGACATAACTTTTTACCAGGATCTCCCGGTCACGGACGCTAAATTCATGTAATTTATTCAGCGCAACCATGAGTAGTTTTGATGCTGCGCGGATTTCTTTTTTGTCTCCATCTTCGTACCAGGCGACCAATTCCTCATACAATGCTTCAGTTTTTTCAAGCGGAGTCATGATATGCCCGTTCGGTATGATGGACTCTGATTTTACAAGATAACCGGTTTTTGAAGTATAAAAAATGTTGCCAGAATTAATTGATTCTCTGAGGAGATAAAAAAGGGACAGGTTGGTTCTCTACAGCCACACTTCTAGCAGCATTCATCGAATAATGAATCTGTCCCTGTTTATGTATTAACCGGAGAATCCATGACAATCCAGCCGGGTGGTTGAGGATTGGCGCCGGTTGTCACGACGGACGAACACGGACATGACTCCGACGTCCTGCGTCTGTCCAATGACTGCGGGCAGGAAATGCCACGCAAGCCAATGCCGGTTCGTAACGATCTTTATAAACCGGTGCGCTGCCCACTCCTTCCACTTGTAACAATACTGATCGGATCCGTAACAAATCTCTAACAATCCGCAACGACAATACGCAGCCTAATCCATCTAGGCTGCTTCCAGAACGACTCCACCTAAACCCATCACCCGATCAGGAGTACACCTAGTCATGGCACTGTCCTCGCATTTTAAGACTATCGTTTTCAACTGCCTGCTTTGCGGTCTCGTGTTTTCTTCCCAGGCCTCTGCGGATCTCAAGCTGATCGGCTCGGGAGCGAGCTTCCCGGCGCCTCTCTATGCCAAGTGGTTCAAGGATTTCAGCGCCGCTACCGAAGGGGTGCGGGTGGACTACCAGTCCAAGGGCAGCGGGGCCGGTATCCAGGATTTCATCAATCAGACGGTCGACTTCGCCGGCAGCGATGCGGCGATGAACGACAAGGAAATCGCCGAGGTAAAGGGTGGCGTTGTGCTGCTACCCATGACCGCCGGTGAGGTTGTGCTGTCCTATAACCTGAAAGGCGTGGACCAGCTCAAGTTGCCACGGGATGTGTACCCGGCGATCTTTACGGGCAAGATCACCCGGTGGAATGATCCGCGCATTGTCGCGGCCAATTCCGGCGTGAAATTGCCGGATGAGGCCATCACCGTGGTAGTGCGGTCCGACTCCAGCGGCACCAGCTATGTGTTCACCGGTCATCTGGCGGCCATCAGCGAAGACTTCAAGAATACCGTCGGGCAGGCTAAAGCGCCGAACTGGCCGAAGTCCGGCAAGATTGTCAAGGCGCCCAAGAACGACGGCGTTACCGCTACCATCAAGCAGACCCCGGCGCCATCGGTTATATCGAGTACGGCTTTGCCAAACTGACCAGGGCGCCGACGGCGCTGCTGGAGAACAAGTCCGGCAAGTATGTAGCACCCGGTTCGGAGAGCGGCGCGGCGGCGCTTGCCAGCGCCGAGTTCCCGGCCGGAAACCTGCCGGGAGGTGATGTACCGGATATGCGCGTCTGGGTGACCGACCCGGCCGGCGCAGAGGCGTATCCCATTGCCAGCTTTACCTGGTTGCTGCTGTACAAGGATCAGGATGACAGCAAGGCCAGCGCCCTGCGTGAGCTGGTGGAGTATTCCCTGACCACCGGACAGAAATCCGCCGATGCCATGGGTTACATTCCGCTGCCGGAGAATGTCGTGGAGCGTGTGCGCAAGGTTGCGCAGATGGTGCAGTGACCGCGGCAATGACCTGTCTGGCATTTGGGCGAGTGGGCACGCGGTGGTCACCCGCGCGGCTGCCGATCCAGTAACGAGTAAGTTCACCATGGCCAACGATGCCTTTTCAGCCGCCGCCGCTTCAGGCTCCGTCTCCGGTCCTCCCAGTGCGGCAGATTATCTCGGCGATTCCCTGTTCCGCGCGATCGCCTATGCCTGTGCGCTGCTGATCATTGCACTGGTGGGTTATATTTTCTGGGAGCTCGGCGGCAGAGCCTGGCCGGCCATACAGGACTACGGGTTCGGCTTTGTGACCGGGACCACCTGGGACACCAACAAGGCCGAATTCGGCGTGTTACCCGAGATTTGGGGGACGCTCTACAGCTCGCTGCTGGCGCTGTTTCTGGGTGGCGTGTTCGGTATCGCGATTGCTATCTTTCTCACCCAGGGCTTTATCCACGCCCATCTGGCGGCGGTGTTTCGTACCATTGTGGAAATGCTTGCCGCCATCCCCTCGGTCGTCTTCGGCTTGTGGGGTATTTATGTGTTGATCCCGCTGATCCGTCCCTGGGCGGACTGGCTGCACGAACACCTGGTCTGGTTTCCGATGTTCGGGACCGACCTCAGTGGTCCGGGCATGGCGCCGGCCGCACTGGTCCTTGCCATCATGATCCTGCCCACGGTGGCGGCCATCTCGGCGGACGCTTTCCGGCGGATTCCCTACAAGGTCAAGGAAGCCACCTTCGGCATGGGCACCACCCGCTGGGAAGCCATCCTCAAGGTGATGCTGCCGACGGCGTCCTCCGGTATTCTGGCGGCCCTGGTTCTCGGTTTCGGGCGCGCGCTGGGGGAAACCATGGCGCTCGCCATGCTGATCGGCAACAGCAATCAGATCAGTCTGTCGTTGTTTTCGCCTGCCAACACGCTGGCCTCGCTGCTCGCTTCCAACTTTCCGGAGGCGGGGGAGATTGAAGTCAGGGCGCTG
>JBAVKA010000053.1:0-30138 GCA_049688075.1 Gammaproteobacteria bacterium | reverse complement strand
CACTGGATCGTCGCCATGTGGGTGCTGTTCGCCTCCACGCTCAATGTCTCACTGCGCTGGCTGCGCGGCCGCTGGATGCTGGCCACACTGTTGGGGGCGGTGGCGGGTCCGCTGGCTTATTACGCCGGCGCCAAGCTCGGGGGCGTCGTGATTACCGAGCCATTGCCGGCCTTCACGGCGCTGGCCGCGGGCTGGGCAGCGTTCGTACCCCTGCTCATCAGGCTGTCGACCCGCTTCGACGGCATGCGCGCTGTTCCGGAACCGGCAGGAGCCTGACGCCATGTTCGACTGGACGCTATACCTCTATGGCCTTGCCGTGACCGCGGTGCTGATGTTGACCACCTGGGCGGCGAGCACCGTCAAACGCGACGTCAGTATCGTCGACAGTACCTGGTCGCTGATGTTTCTCGCCATGGCCTTCACCTATGCAAGCCCTGCGTGGCTGAACGGCGATCTGAGCGCACGCGCCGTGCTGTTGTTGCTGCTGGTCAGCGCCTGGGCGCTGCGCCTGTCGATTTACATCAGCTGGCGCAACCGGGGCGAGGCCGAGGATCGCCGCTACCAGGCCATGCGCCGCAAGCACGAACCCGGCTTCGCCCTGAAAAGCCTGTACCTGGTCTTTGGCCTGCAGGGGCTGCTGGCATGGTTTATTTCCCTGCCGCTGCTGGCCGCCGCCACCGGCGCCACGCAACCGGGCCTGCTCGATGTGATCGCCGTGGCGGTGTGGCTCGTGGGCTTTGGCTTCGAGACCGTGGCAGACGCGCAACTGGCGGCGTTCCGGGCGCGCCCGCAGAACCGCGACAGGGTGATGGACAGCGGTCTGTGGCGGTACAGCCGCCACCCCAACTATTTCGGCGAGTGTGCCATCTGGTGGGGATTCTACCTGCTGGCGGTCGCCGCCGGCGGCTGGTGGAGTATTTCCGCGCCGCTGCTGATGACACTGCTGCTGCTGCGCGTGTCCGGCGTGACCCTGCTGGAGCGCGACATCAGCGAACGCCGTCCAGCCTACCGCAAGTATGTGCAACACACCAACGCCTTCATACCCGGCCCGCGCAAGCCAGTGCCGGCGACCGGCGAATCAGGATACGGCGCGTGAACGCCGCGACCCTGCGCGCCGCTGTGCTGGCAGTGCTCTGGGCTGCGCTGCCGTCTGCTCATGCCGGCGACTCGTCTAGCCGGGAATGGCATTTCGAGGTGTTTCTCGACGACAAGCCGATCGGGGTTCACACCTTCCGGCTGAGCGACTCCGGCGCCACGCGCGAGCTGCGCGGTGAGGCGCGCTTCAGCGTCAAGCTGCTGGGTTTCACCGTTTATGACTATGCCCACCGCAACCTTGAGCTGTGGCGGCAGGACTGCCTGCAGCGCATCGACGCCAGCACCGACGACAACGGCGAGGATTTCCACGTGCGCGGTGCCATCGAGGGCGAGCAACTGGTGCTGGAAAACAGCACCGGCAACAGCATCCTGGCCGGCTGCGTGATGACCTTCGCCTACTGGAACCCGGCAATCCTCTCGCAGCAGCGCCTGCTCAACGCCCAGACCGGTGAATACCTCGTTGTCAGCGTTCAGCAGCTCGGCGAGAAATCACTGCAGCTGCAGGGTCGCGCCGTGCCCGCCCTGCACTACCGCATCCGCACCGCGGAAAGCGACATCGAGCTGTGGTACTCCACCGACCGCGACTGGCTGGCCTTGAGCACCGCCACCAGCGGCGGTGAACTTCGCTACCGCCGGGTACCGGCAGCAGCCGGTACCGGGAGCGATTACGGTGACTAGGTCCCTGTGCATGGCCGGCTCCCTGTCCATCGCGCTGATAACCGGCTGCAGCAGCAACGGCCTGGCACCGATTGCTACCATCGAGCATGTCGACCTGCCGCGCTTCATGGGCGACTGGTACGTGATTGCGCACATCCCCGCCTTCCTCGAGCGCGATGCCTACAATGCGGTGGAATCCTACCGCCTGCGCGATGACAGCCGCATCGAGACCACCTTCAGCTTCAACGACGGCGGCTTCGACGGCAGGCGCAGGACCTACACCCCCACCGGGTTCATTCTCGACAGCAACTCGAATGCCGTGTGGGGCATGCGCTTCATCTGGCCGATCAAGGCCGATTATCGCATCGTTTATGTCGACGCCGACTACCAACAGACCATCATCGGACGCGAGAAACGTGATTACGTGTGGATCATGGCCCGCGCGCCGCAGATCCCGGCGCAGGACATGCAGGCGCTGGTCGAGCTTATTGCCGCACAGGGCTACGACACCTCGAAACTGCGCCATGTGCCGCAGCACTGGCCGGGGCGAGCCCCGGGGGAAGGAGAAGCACCATGAAAATCGCCGTCATCGGCACCGGTATCGCCGGCAATGTCGCCGCCGCACGGCTGTACCGGGAACACGACATCACCGTTTTCGAGGCCGGCGATCACATCGGCGGCCATACCCACACGCACACCATCGACGACAAAGGACGACCGCTCGCGATCGATACCGGCTTCATCGTGTTCAATGACTGGACCTACCCCAACTTCATCGCCCTGCTCGACGAGCTCGGCGTGACATCGCAGCCAAGCGAGATGAGTTTCGGCGTCAAGTGCGAACAGACCGGGCTGGAATACAAGGGTCATTCACTCAACACCCTGTTCGCGCAACGCCGCAACCTGCTGCGTCCATCCTTTCATCGCATGCTGCGCGATATCCTGCGCTTCAACCGCGAGGCAGGCATTCTGCTCGCGGCCGACGATCAGGCGCTGACGCTGGGCGAGTACCTGCACGATAATCACTACAGCGCCGCGTTCTGCGATTATTACATCCTGCCCATGGGCGCGGCGATCTGGTCGGCCGAGCCGCGACGCATGCTGGCGTTTCCGGCGGTCAACTTCATGCGGTTTTTCGCCAACCATGGATTGCTGAATATCAGCAACCGGCCCCGGTGGCGGGTCATACGCGGTGGCTCGAAGCAGTACGTCGACAAACTGACCGCGCCGTTTCGGCGCCAAATCCGGCTCAATACCCCGGTGACCGGCATCAGACGGCAGGCGACGCATGTTGAAGTCCGCAGCAGCCTGGGCGGGGTGGAACGCTTCGACCGGGTGTTTATTGCCTGCCACAGCGACCAGGCGCTCGCCATGCTGCGCGATGCCTCGCCGCTGGAACGGGAAATACTCGGCTCCATTCCCTACCAGCGCAACGAGGTGGTGCTGCATACCGATACCTCGCTGCTGCCGCGCCGGCGCCTGGCCTGGTCGGCATGGAACTACCACCGGCTCGCCGGTGACAACGCGGGCGTCGCGGTCACCTATAACATGAACCTGCTGCAGGGCCTGCAGACGCAACAGACCTTCCTGGTCACGCTCAACCACAGTGCCGCCATCGACCCGGACAGAATCATCACGCGTCTCAACTACGACCACCCGGTGTTTACGCGTGCCGGTATCGCGTCCCAGCGGCGCCAGGCCGACATCAACGGCGTCAACCGCAGCTATTTTTGCGGCGCCTACTGGCGTTACGGTTTTCACGAGGACGGCATGGTCAGCGCCCTGAACGCGCTCGATCACTTCCGGGAGAAAGAAGGTGAGCAACAGCTGCCTCTACGTCGGACGGGTTAGGCACCGGCGCTTCGCGCCGACCCGCCATGAATTCGAGTACCGGCTGTTCATGCTGTATCTCGACCTGGATGAATTGCCGCGTCTGTTCGATCGCTACTGGCTGTGGTCGTCGCGCCGCCCCAGCCTGGCATGGTTTAGACGTGCCGATCATCTCGGCGATCCACAGCGCTCCCTGGCGGAGTGTGTACGTGACCTCGTGGAGCTGCGTTGCGGCCGGCGACCGCACGGGCCAGTGCGGCTGCTGACCCAGCTGCGCTATTTCGGACACGGCTTCAACCCGGTGAGTTTTTACTACTGCTTCGACGCAGCCGGTGAACGGGTTGAGTACATCGTCGCCGAAGTCAACAACACGCCCTGGGGCGAACAGTACTGTTACCTGCTCAACGCCGGCACTGAACAGCGTGACCGGCGCATACAGCGCTTCGAGCTGGACAAGCAGTTCCACGTCTCCCCGTTCATGGGCATGGACATTCATTACCGGTGGAGTTTCACGCGGCCGGGAGAGCGTCTGTTCGCGCATCTGCAAAACCACCGGGATGGCGGCAAGCTGTTCGATGCATCCCTGATGACAGAACGCCGATCGATCAGCTCCGCTGCGCTCTCCTCGGCACTGCTGCGCTACCCGTTCATGACGCTGAAAGTGGTAGCGGCGATTTACTACCAGGCGCTGCGCCTGTGGCTGAAGAAAACCCCGTTTTATCCCCATCCCGGTAAAAAGGAGGCGCCGTACGCGGTGAAGACCTGATGAAAGCAAGCCTGCTGTCCGCAACCACAGCCATCGACCGGCCGCAGGGTACCGGCTGGTTCACCGGACTCGTCAAGCGGGCGGTGATCGGCCGGCTCGACGCCCTGAACTACGGTACGCTGACCCTGATCGACGGTGACGACTGCCGGCGCTTCGGTACACCGCGCAGCGGTGAACCACACCTCACCCTGACGATCCACGATCCCGCCGCCTGGGTGGACGTCGCCTGCAGTGGCGGACTCGGCGCGGGCGAAGCCTACATGGCCGGGCGCTGGCACTGCGATAATCTCACCGGCCTGGCACAGCTGTTCCTGCACAACCCGCAGGTGCTGTACGGACTGAACCGCGGACCGGGTCGCCTCATGTCACTGGCCCACAGGGTATGGCATGCGCTGCGGCGCAACACCCTGCAAGGCAGCCGCCGCAACATCGCCGCACACTACGACCTCGGCAACGAACTGTTTGCGCTGTTCCTCGATGACACCATGATGTACTCCTGCGCCATCTTCGAGCACCCGCAGGCGACGCTGTACCAGGCATCGGTCGAAAAGCTCGAGCGCGTGTGCCGCAAACTCGACCTGCGGCCTGGCGACCACCTGCTGGAGATCGGCACCGGCTGGGGCGGCCTCGCGATTCACGCGGCGCGCCACTACGGCTGCCGCGTCACCACCACGACGATTTCCCGCGAGCAGTACCACCTGGCGCTGGAGCGCGTCGCACAGGCAGGCCTCGGCGAGCGCATAACCGTACTGTGCGAGGACTATCGCAAACTCGACGGCGTTTATGACAAACTGGTGTCCATCGAAATGATCGAGGCGGTTGGTCATGCCTACTTCGATACCTTTTTCGAAAAATGCGGCAGCCTGCTCAAGCCCGACGGCCTGATGCTGCTGCAGTCGATCACCATCGCCGACCAGCGCTATGCCGCCGCCAAACGTTCGGTGGACTTTATCCAGCGGTACATTTTTCCGGGCGGCTGCCTGCCCTCGGTGGCGGTGCTCGGGGATGCCGTCGCCCGCAACTCCGACATGCGGCTGGTGCATCTCGAGGACATTGGCCCGCACTATGCCACCACGCTGAAGCGCTGGCGCGAACGCTTCATGGCCAGGCTGGACGCCGTGCGGGCGCTCGGCTATCCGGATGAGTTCATCCGCATGTGGGAGTATTATCTGTGCTACTGCGAGGGGGGGTTCCGGGAACGCGCCATCGGCACCGTACAGGTGTTGCTGGGTAAACCGTTGAACCGGCGCGAGTCACTGCTGGTGCCGTTGCCCATCCCTGAAGAGCGTGCCGCCTGAGCCCTGCCTGTGGATCGCAATACCTGATATGCCAAAACATTAAATGGGCATGGGTACTATAGCAAAGCAGGCACAAGCCTCGTTCGGGGCCAGAGACAATTAATATGAAAGCATTCGTTCTCGTTGCACACGGCAGTCGCCGCCAGGCCTCCAGTGAGGAGGTTATCGCCTTCTCGGGAGTAATCGCCCGGGAGATGAAGGATGCATACCCGATCGTGGAAGCCGGCTTCCTGGAACTTGCAGAGCCATCGATCCCGTATGCACTTGACCGCTGCGTCAGACAAGGCGCCACGGAAATTTGCGTTGTGCCGTTCTTTCTCTCCGCAGGGCGGCATGTCCATGAAGACATCCCCGGTGAAATCGACAAGGCCCGGGCAATACATGCCAATATACCCATGACCATTCTCACGCATATCGGAGGATCTCCGCAGATGAAAGACCTCATTCGCGGGGTCGTGATGAAAAGCGGACACGTCTACTGATATGTCGCAGGCAGCGCATTGGCCCTCCGGCGGATGCCGTTTATTGTATCCGCATACAGTCTTTCGGGTTTCGTCATAGCACGGCTTATAACATATTCAGTACCAATACAGGAGACAAGCCAGTGAGTACACAGCTCCCCAGGACGCAGGGCTCTTCTGATCCACGTCCAACGGTGTTCTACGATGGAGCCTGCCCGCTCTGCAGTCGCGAGATTGCGCACTACCGTCGTATTGATGACGCGGCGCGACTGCAGTGGGTGGACGCGGCAACAGAAGCGGGAATACTGGCCGGACATGACCTCGATCCGGAGCGCGCGATGACTGAATTGCACGTGCTGGACGACAACGGGCATTGGCAGCGGGGAGTCGACGCCTTCCTGATCATCTGGTCCCACCTGCCGGCGTACCGGTGGCTGGCGCGACTGGCATCGGCCCTCGGCTTGCGTACTCCCCTGGGCTTCGTCTACCGCCACTTCGCAGCATGGCGCTACCGTCACCGCTGCGCGACGAACAGCTGCGCGGCTGACATTGGTTCGCGACGGCGCTGATGCACGTCTACCACCTGCAGCTGGAACAATGGGTGGCTAAACCGCTCGATCGGGTGTTTCCGTTTTTTGCCCGGCCGGAGAATCTTGCGCTGATCACGCCACCGCATCTGGGATTCCGGCTGCTCACGCCACGGCCGGTTGACATGGAGAAAGGCCGCGTGATCGATTACACCATCCGGGTGCTGGGGCTACCGACCCGGTGGCGAACACTGATTACCCGATTCGAGCCGCCGTGGTGCTTTGTCGATGAGCAGATGAACGGACCCTATTCCTTCTGGCATCACCTGCATCGATTCGAACGGCGACACGGTGGCACCCTGCTGCACGACGAGGTGCGTTACGCCTTGCCGCTGGCGCTGGTGGGTCCCGCCAGGGAACTCGTTCATACACTGTATGTGCGCCCGGCACTCGAGAACATCTTCGACTATCGCCGGCAGATCTTCACCAGGCTCTTCGGAGGTGTTCAGACCACTGGCGCACAACCGTCCACACCCGCGCCGGCAGCAGAGGAGAACATCGCATGAGAGTCACCGTTTTCGGCGGCACCGGCTTCGTCGGCGGCTACCTGATCGACGCCCTGCTTGCGAATGATCACCACCCCGTCCTGCTGGTTCGTCACGGCGGGCGGGATAAGGTAAGTCAACCCGGCCAGTGCACGCTGGTAAACGGCGATATTGCCGACCCGGGCGCGGTCCGAACGGCTGCTGAAGGCGCAGATGCCGTGATCTACAACATCGGCATCCTGCGTGAGTTCCCGGCGAAGGGCGTGACCTACGAGGCGTTGCACTTCGAAGGGGCAAGGCGCGCCATGGACGCGGCGGAAAAGGCCGGGGTGCGCCGCTTCCTGCTGATGAGCGCCAATGGCGTCAAGGCCGACGGCACCGGTTACCAGCGCAGCAAGTACATGGCAGAACAGTATCTCGCCACCAGCGGTCTGGACTGGACTGTTTTCCGGCCGTCGGTGCTGTTTGGAGATCCACGCGGCCGGATGGAATTTGCCACCCGACTCTACCGGGATGTGGTGTGCTCTCCCCTGCCGGCGCCCCTGTTCTTCGAGGGCGTGTTGCCAATACATGCCGGCATGTTCCGGATGTCCCCCGTGCACGTGAAAGACGTGGCGTCGGTTTTCGTGAAGACCCTGGACATGCCCGAGACAGTGGGACGCATTTTTGCACTGGGCGGTCCCGAAGCCCTGACATGGAAAGACATCCTGCAGACCATTGCGCGCGCTGCCGGCAAGACCAAGTGGATGCTTCCCGCACCCGTCCTGCCGCTGAAAGGTATTGCCGCGATGCTGGATCAATATGCGTTTTTCCCGATCACCCGCGATCAACTGACGATGCTGATGGAAGGAAACACCTGTGACGGACTCGAACCCTTCCACACGTTCGGCGTGGTGACGACGCCTTTCGACACGGCGAACCTGTACTATCTCCGGATTGAAGGCCGCAAGAAAAAAGAGGAAACGGAGAAAAATCCCTGAGGAAAAAGTACCGGGCGCGCGCCCCGGCTATACGCATGATCCGGCAGTCACAGGCGGCACCTCGCCCGTCGGAAAACCCTCATTGCGCCAGGTAATAGCCAATCCGTCCAACGCAGAGGTCGGCAGTAAAAGCGCGCCCAATTGCAACCACGCCGATTCGCTTCAGCCGGTCACGCCTGAGACTGGCGCTGGTTTTATGGGGCTGGAATTGTGCAAACGGCAGATAGTGGGTCTGCCATTCGGGTGGCGCCGTGAACGAGGCGCGGAAGGCCTGCCAGGGCAGCCACAGACCGTCCTGGCGCAGATGCAGGTTGTAGGTTTCACCATTACCGTACACATCGATGACTACACCGTCAAAGGCACCGGCATCGCGTAACCGCACCGTCTCGAGACCCAGTGCGGCCTGGATGAAGCCGCCATTGTTTTCCGTGCGAACCTCGCCGCGCAGCCGCAGACAGGAACGACCGTTGATTTCCTCCACGGTCAGTTGTCCCTTCGAGACACCCCCCATCACAGCGTCGGTCACGAGACGCCAGTCGCTGCCCGCGCTGGTGGAATAATCCCCGGAACTCCGATCGTCAAAAATCAGCGTCGTATCATCAGCCATCAACGCACTCCCTGCCAGGCACATAGCATACAGACATGCGGATATTGCACGCGCCAACAGAGGGTCTTCAAGTAATGTCATCACGCGAGGGTGCTTTACCCTTCATCGATTCCGCTGTCAGTCGGGTTATGGATCACTTCATGCAACCGGCTGCCGGGAACAACTGAAGACAGAACCTCAATGTTCTCCTGCTCGGCAGCCTTAATGGCATTGTCATAAATACGGGCGGTAGCGAGTAGTTGCATTTCGTAATGGCTCATGACATTTCTCCTGGCGGTAGTCTGGTGCCGTATGGGCACGCGGTCTGCTCATGGTGATAGTATACACAGCAATGCTAGTTTGTCTAGGACAAATAGCATTATCATCGCGTCATGGTACACAAAGTGGTGGCAGATGGCTGAAAACAACGGGCTGTACTCCATAGGCGTGGTTGAGCGCGATACCGGTATCGGTCGTGACACCTTGCGGGTTTGGGAGCGCCGCTATGGTTTTCCCGAACCCGTACGCAATGAAAAAGGCGAGCGCGCCTACTCCGAAATGCAGTTGCGGCGCCTGCAGCGAATCCGGCGACTGCTGGATCGGGGCCTGCGGCCAGGCAAGCTGTTGCCCCTCAGCGAGGGCGATCTGGATAAACTCGAAGCCGGCTTGCAACCCGACAAGCCGCAGCAGCCGAAGGAGGCCGTCAGTGCGCTGCTTGACGCCATTCACTCAGCCGATGCCGTGCGGGTTGAGATCCTGTTGCGCAAGTCGTACGAGAAACAGGGTATGAAGGGGTTCATTCTCGAAACGGTCGCGCCACTTTTGAACAGCGTGGGCGAACTTTGGGTCGGCGGCAAACTGGAGGTATTCCATGAACACTTTTTGTCTGAACAACTGATCCGGTTTCTGAACGCGGAAATGGCCAAAACCGGTAAAATCCCCGGTAAACCACGGGTGCTGCTGGCCACCCTTCCCGACGAGGAGCATACACTGGGTTTGTTGATGGTGGCCGCCCTGCTTTCATCCCGTGGGATTTCGGTCATTAATCTCGGCAGCGAGGTTCCAATGGACCAGATCGTCCGGGCAGTACAGCAGTTTCACGCCGATGTCGTGGGCATCACCTTCAGCGGGGCATACCCGTACAGGAACATACGCCCGCACCTGGTCGAACTGCGAGCACTGCTACCCGATGCGGTTGATGTCTGGACAGGCGGTGAAGGCGTACACCGATTGCGCAAGTTGCCGCCTGGCGTTGCCAGGTTCACTTCTCTGGAAAACCTGCCCCCACTTCCGGAAAGCCGGTCGCGTTCCCGCTAATCCGGGTTATGACACTGGACCGTGAGTCAGAGCCATTCGTGTCTGCCTGGAACCGCGATTCGGCCGGAATGTACCGGCGCCCGGACCAGCTGATACCATCTGCAAGACCTATGGCCGGATCTATCCTTATCAACGACTGACCATCCATGAACCTGAGAGACCTTAAATACATCGTCGCCGTGGCCGAGACCTGTCACTTCGGCAAGGCGGCGGAGCGCTGCTTTGTCAGCCAGCCGACGTTGAGCGGGCAGATCAAAAAGCTGGAGGAGGAACTGGAGGTCACTCTCTTCGAGCGTACCAATCGCTCGGTGGAGATCACCCCGATCGGGACTGCCATACTGACCCATGCACGGATAATTCTGGAACAGGTTGATCTCATCCAGCAGCTGGCGCGCGCGCAGCGGGATCCGCTGGCCGGCCCCCTGCGCCTCGGCGCAATCCCGACGCTCAGCCCCTATCTGGTCCCGCTGATCCTGCTGCCGCTGAAAAGACGATACCCGCAAATGAAGCTGGTATTGTCAGAAGAACAGACCGATCGCTTGCTGGAGCGGCTACGCAATCATGAAATTGATGCCGCCCTGCTGGCAACTCCGGTGGTGGAGCAGGAATTTGAAAGTCTGCCCTTGTTCGATGAGCCGTTCTGGATCGCCTACCCAAGCAACCACCGCTTCTATACCAAAGACAGAATCACGCTGCGTGATTTGAAAAACGAGAATCTTCTGCTGCTGGCCGAGGGCCATTGCCTGGCTGACCAGGCAATGGAAGTCTGCCACATCCGGGAGCGGCAGGCACCGGGTGAGATGGCCGACCTGCGCACTTCCAGCCTGGAAACCCTGATCCATCTGGTAGGAGCCGGCTTCGGCATCACTCTGGTCCCGGCCCTGGCCATGCGGGGCTCCTGGACCACCGACAGCGGCGTTGTGGCCCAGCCCCTGGCGATTGCGGACGCGTCGCGTCGCATTGCGCTGGTATTCCGCCACAGCTTTCCGAGACGACCTGCCCTGCAGGCCTTCGCAGGCATTATCCTCGATAATCTGCCCAATACTGTCCAGCGTACCGGTGAGCACAAACGGGCAAGGAAAAAACCCGCTAGGAATAAATAGGCAGCCCCTCCCTGCTGGCGTGGCCGTCAGCCTTCATCGCTTTATTCTATCGTTTTGATCTATACAAACGATTTCTACTATTGATAACAAGACCCGATACAGTCCCCGTACCGAGTATTCCACCCGGACGAAAGAAGGAGGACAGCGGCAATGACCAGGACCATCAGCTTCGCGGCGGTGCATTTCACAGTGGCCTTTTCCGTCGGCTACCTGATGACCGGCAGCGTGATGGTTGGCGGCGCCATTGCGCTGGTCGAACCGGCGGTCAACACCGTCGCCTACCACTTTCACGAATGGTTCTGGAATCGACTGGAAAAGGCGGAACGCAATCCGTCACCCCGTCTCGTGCAGCACATGCACTGACACCCAGGCAACCCGAGTGGACTCTCCGGGCGGTATCGTACCGGTGGATGCGTATGAAAACACCAACATTCCCGGGATTTTCGCCATCGGCGACACCACTGGCAAGATGGCGCTGACGCCGGTCGCTGTCGCCGCCGGCCGCAGGCTGGCCGAACGCCTGTTCAACAACAAGGCCGACAGCCGGGTCGATTACGACAACATTCCCAGCGCGGTGTTTTCCCATCCGCCGATCGGCACCGTCGGGCTCACCGATGACGAGGCGCGTCAACGCCATGGCCGGGATATCACGGTCTACACCAGCAAATTCACGCCCATGCGCCATGCCCTGTCGATACACGGCACGACCACGGCGATAAAACTGAAAGGGACGCGGAGCACCCGGATGATGACCTGGCGTCATGCCTCACCCGTGTCGTCTGCCGGGCGTGAAATCAGGGAAGGCGATTAATCGTCATAGCTCAGCGCGGCGATAATTGTATTCAGTTTACCCTGTTCACCCGCCGCACCGTACAGGGAGGTATTCTTTGCGGCCTCGGCCAGTTCTCTCTGCCGGTTGTTTTCCAGGTACTGCTCGTTGCAGGCGGTGATCTTCTTCTTGATTTTGTCCAGATGTGCCGGGATGTGGTTCATGTCCCTTACATAGGCATCGATGAAGATGCCCTCGTTCTCGTTTATCTTGACCGGTGGAATCAGGTCTTTTGTGAGTTTATTGAAATCCTCACACCATTTTTTAGGGGCCTGGTGAGAAAGCCTGAAAAAAAGGTCGATATAGGGTTCCTTGCGAACCCTGGGCAGGCGCTTTTCGTCCAGTCCAACAATCCTGATGTCACTGATACCTTCCAAGCGAGGTTACTCCTGATCGTGGCGTGCGTGGTCCGCATGCATTGGTGAAGCGTACCTCCTGGCGGCTGTGAATGCACGAGAGATTCCTGTCCCCGGTGCAACTTCCCGATCAGGGATGCCGGCATAAGCCCCTGTGACATTCACCATCAACATCACGAATTGGAATCCATTCCGACACCTCAAGTTATGGCGGTTTATTTGCTGGGTTACATAGAGACTGGCCATCAATATGCCAATGACCGAACCGGCAACACCGGACCGCTGGACATGGCACTGATCAACGACGGACGAAACCTCTACACGCTCAATGGGCAGAGTCACACGATCGGCGTCTTCAAGCTCAAGGACAAGGGCGGGCTTGCCGCTTTGAACCCGCAAATCGACGTCCCGCCAACGGACTCGCCGTGCGTTAACCCGCAAGGACTGGTGGCAACCCTGCGTCGCGATTTGCCACCAGTGCACCTGATGTCCGTATTGTCAGGTAAGGAATACCCGGGTTTTATGCATCGTTATCCGCTGCTTGCTGCGGCAGCAGGCCGAGATCCCCGGCATCTTGCCTGGCGATCCGGGCCCTGGCCTCAATACGGGCGGCGCGCCGCCGGGCTTTTTCCGCCTGCAGTTCCAGCTCACGCAACTGCGCGGTCAACGTGTCGATCGTCTCGCTATCCGCCGCCTGGGCGGTCGCTGTTTCCAGTTCCTCACGCTTCTCCCGGGTCGCCGTATCGGCCTTCTCGGCATCGCGGGTCGTCAACTCGACGAGCCGATCGGCGTCAGCCAGTGCATCCAGAACCCGGGCCGCCTCCGCCGCCGCACCTTCTTCCGGCTCGGCGTCGAGATCGATGTCTTCCGCCGCCAGCACCAGCGCGGTTACCGGCAGCGGCGCGAGCAGGTCCTCCAGCGACCCGTCGAAGGGGCCCAGCGGCTGACTGCCCCGCAGGCGAAACGGCAGCAAGACCAGCGACGCATCGGCCGAGCGCGCCGCCACGTCCGCGGGCCCCGCATTTTCCACCAGCACAGCCTCGGCCTCAATGCGTGCCTCGTCCAGCGTGCGTTTGAGCGCCTCGGCGGTTTCCGAAGAGTCCGCCGCACAGCAGATGCCGAGCAAACGAATACGGGCGCTTTCCCAGTCCTCTGTTCGGGTCATCAGATACGCAAGCAGCAGCATCAGGCGGCTGCTTTCATCGCCTCGCCACCATACGTCGATACGACGCGCGTCGGGTGGAGCCTCCCGCAGCAGCGCCCACTCAGGATCCTCGGCATCGAGCACCACCAGATTGCAGCCGAGGCGAAAGGCGGTACGCAAATTGCGGCCATAGATCAGCTCCCGATGATCGTCGCCGACGGTTTGCGGGGCGCGTTCCAGCCAGTTGAGCAGGATGATATTGGCCCGCAGTTGCCCGATGCCGAAGCCTTGCAACAGGGTATGTATGCCCACGTTCAGGTCAGGCGCCACCATGACGAGGGGAAATACCTGCACCCCGGCCTGGCGGATGTCCTCTTTGAGTTCCTCCTCGACCGCCTGCTTGCGTCTGAGCAGGGCAACGCCATCACCCTCCAGGATCTTGACCACGGTGGCGAATCCACTGTCTCCCTCCAGCCAGGAGGAAAACTGCAGCAACTGGATACGCCTGTGACTGTCGTTGGAAAACAGCAGCATATTGGGCCGCCAGTCCCTGGGGTGACCGGCCTCCCTGGCCGCAGCCAGCAGATGGGTGCGCACCTGGCGGATATGGTAGGAGCGGCGCCCGTCCGCCCAGCGGGCCTGGGGGGCGGTACGGCGCAGAAACTGGTAAATGGCGAACAGCAACGTCACCGCGACCAGTCCCGCCTCCAGATCGATAGCGAGCATGGCGCCCAAACAGGCCAGGGCGCCCAGCAGACTGAGGTGGCGGTGATAGAAGCGAAACCGCGGTCGGAACGACGGACTGGCGGCACTGGCCTCGAAATATGTTGCGTAATTGATCAGCCCGTAGGAGAGCAGGAAGAACATGGATACGACCGGCGCGATCAGGTCGAGCTGCCCCAGACTGATGGTCGCCAGCGCGAGGGCGCCCGACAACACGATGCCCCGGCGCGGGTTGTTCTGTGGGCCCGCCCCCCGGGCGAACGGCAGCAACACCTTGAACAGGCGGTCTTCGGCCAGGGATTGCAGGATGCGCGGAGCTCCCATGAATGAGGCCATGGCCGAGGACAGGGTGGCGGCGAAGACGCCGGCCACGATGAGCGGGTAGATCAGCGCCACCCGTCCCATAGCCTCGTAGTCGCGCACCAGCTCCTCCCGCGGCAGTGCGCCGGCAAAGACCACCGCGGCGAGCAGATAGACCAGAATCGACAGACCCACGGCAAGCAGGGTACCCAGTGGCAGGCTGCGGCCCGGGTCCTTGAGATCTCCGGACATACTCACGCCCTGCGTGAAACCGGTCACCGCCGGGAAAAACAGGGCGAACAGCACCCAGAACCCTGTCACCGGTGTCGGCGCTGACCAGTTTTGCACCAGCAGCGCACTGTCCCAGCGCCCCAAACCGCCGGCAAAGAAGGAAGCCAGTGCGGCTGCCAGGATCGCCATGACCACATATTGAAAACGGGTTGCCCAGTCGGCTCCCAGCCAGGCAAAGACAAACAGCAGGCCGGCCGCGGCGGCCGCGACAAGGTGCGGATGAGCGGACAATGGCGCAGGCAGCAGGCTCGCCATCACTTCGGCGAAGCCGATACAGTAGAATCCGATGGAAACCGCCTGTGCCAGGAACAGCACCAGTCCGATGGCGCCGCCGAACTCGTGGCCCAGGGTGCGCGAGATGAGATAGTAGTCACCTCCGCGCTTGACCCGAAGATTGGTGGCCACCGCCGACAGCGACAGGCTGGTCAGCACCGAAATGCCGTTCGCCAGCGCCAGAATCAGCAGTGTCCTCCCCAAACCCGCCTCGCCCACCACATAGCCCAGGCGCAGGAACAGGATGATACCCAGGATGGTCAGGATGCTGGGCGTGAAGACTCCGGCGAAGGTGCCCAGGGCGCCATGGGGCGGGTTGGTGCGTGTGGCAGACACGGGATCGTTTCTCACCGGCTCAGTGTAGTGCGGGACGGCTGTACGCGACGCGGCGCCGCTCCCCGGGAGAGGCTCAGGGGGCTTGTCGTGTGAATCTGATTCATGATCGAACGTAATTATTCAAGCGCAGACGAGTGCCTCTGACCTGCAACCGAATAGCATGCGACTCCGGCGGGAATCCCTGCACATACACCCGGGTCACGAAGTCGCGCAGCAGACTGGCGCGGCATCCGGAAGCAGCCACATCGGCAGGGAACACGATCCCGGAAGCATTGTAGTCGATCAGCTGCTTGCCGGTGAACCCGCACGCAAGATTTGCAGGGATGAAAGGCAGTCATGACGCACCGGGCAGACCAAGGCAACGGCAACCCGGAAGATTCAACTGTTTTATGATTGTCCCTTAATAGAGGAACATCAGTAATTGACTGTTGAGTCCGCTGCGACAGATGCGGGTCCGGGTAGCAGGCCGACATCCCGGCAACGGCCGCATCGAAGCGCTGCCAGTCCATGCAGATACGCAGGCTGCGATTGTGCCGGGCGTCGCGGACTCGAGATTGAGAGTTCCGGATGACCGTTTACCAGTCTGCGCAGGGACGTCATGTACCGAGCCAGCCTTGTCGACAAAACGAGGCCGCACCATCATGGAGCAGCAACCCCCCAGATCATTGTTACCCGGTGATTTATTGGGTGCGAGAGGTGGAATAATTTTTTTCTGCGGTCCGCGTGAAACCGTAGAAACGGCATTCTCTCCTGAAATCCTCCAGAAGATCCTTTACTATTCGGGATACTCGAATACGCAAACCATCCCGGCACTCGCCAGACATGGAGTTCTAAATGTGTGGAATCTGCGGAGAAATCCGCTTCGATGGATCCCAGCCCCGAGTCGAAACCCTGCAGGCCATGAATGCCGTACTGGTACCGCGCGGTCCGGACGCCGGCGGACTTTTCCAGATGAATCACCTGGCGGTCGCGCATCGACGCCTGAAGATCATCGATCTTTCCGAACATGCTCAGCAGCCGCTGGTCGATAATGAACTCGGCATCGGTATCGTATTCAATGGCTGTATCTACAACTACCGGGAGTTGCGCACCGAATTGCGCGCACTCGGCTACCGCTTTTTCTCCGACGGCGACACCGAAGTCATCCTGAAAAGCTATCATGCATGGGGAACCGGCTGTGTCGAGCGATTTCATGGCATGTTCGCCTTCGCCATCTGGGAGCGTGATTCGGGCCGTCTCGTACTGGCGCGCGACCGCCTCGGCATCAAGCCGCTGTACCTTTCCGAGCGCGACAATGGACTGCGCTTTGCATCCACGCTTCCCGCCCTGCTCGCCGACGGCGACATCGACACGTCCATCGACCCGGTCGCGCTGCATCACTACATGAGTTTCCATGCCGTGGTACCCGCGCCGCACACCATCCTGAAGGGCGTACGCAAGCTGCCGCCGGCCACCATCCGCATCATCGAGGCGGACGGACGCATTCGCGATCACCGTTACTGGTCGCTGCGCTTCGAGACGTCGCGCGAAGAAGCGGCCCTCGACTACGAGGATTGGCAGGAGCGCACCCTGAATGTGCTGCGCACGGCAGTCGAGCGCCGTCTGGTAGCGGACGTCCCGGTCGGCGTGCTGCTCTCGGGCGGTCTGGATTCCAGCCTCATCGTCGGTCTGCTCGCCGAGCAGGGGCAACAGGGACTGAACACCTTCTCGGTAGGCTTTGAGGCGGCGGGTGGTGAAAAAGGCGACGAATTCGAATACTCCGATATCGTCGCCCGGCATTTCGGCACCGACCACCACAGGATTTTCGTCGATTCCGGGCGTTTGCTGCCGGCGCTTCAGCAATGCGTGCACGCCATGAGCGAGCCCATGGTCAGCCACGATGCCATCGGTTTCTACCTGCTGTCCCAGGAGGTTTCGAAACACGTCAAGGTGGTGCAAAGCGGTCAGGGCGCCGACGAGGTGTTCGCCGGTTACCACTGGTATCCCCCGCTGCTCGAAGCGGATGATCCGTCAGACACCTATGCCGGCGTTTTCTTCGACCGCGATCACACCGGTTATGCCCGCGCGGTTCATGCTGACCTGCTGGGTGACGATTACAGTCGCGCGTTTGTCGAACAGCACTTCGCCATGCCTGGCGCCAGACGCGGTATCGATCGTGCCTTGCGGCTGGATACCACGATCATGCTGGTCGACGATCCGGTGAAACGCGTCGACAACATGACGATGGCCTGGGGGCTCGAGGCACGCGTACCCTTCCTCGATCACGAACTGGTCGAACTGGCTGCGCGCATTCCGGCAGAATTCAAACTCGCATCGGAGGGGAAAGGCGTTCTGAAAGAGGCGGCGCGCAGCGTCATCCCGAGCGAGGTCATCGACCGGCCGAAAGGCTACTTCCCGGTGCCGGCGCTCAAGTACATCCAGGGCGACTATCTGGATTTCGTGCGCGGCGTCCTCGACAGTGATCGGGCGATGCAGCGTACGCTGTACCGGCGCGATTATGTTGACCGGTTGCTCGCGGATCCCGGCGCCCACATCACGCCATTGCGGGGATCCAAGCTATGGCAGATCACACTGCTCGAGTACTGGCTGCAACAGCACGGACTCTAGGGAGGATTCAGCATGAATATCAACGAACGTCTACGCCTGCGCCTTGAGCGGTGCCGTTCGGGCAGCGCCAACATGCAGTCGCCGGGCCAAACCCGTCCGGATACCTGCGAAAATGCCGTCGTCGATTGTGGCTGGGGCCGGCTGATATTCGCACAAACCTTCGTCGATACGGCCGCGATGGTATCCACGCTGTGCAAGGAGCAGCCGAATCGACGCGACATTGCGCTGTACGTGTCGGACCCCCACGTCGCCGTCTCCCTGGCACCGCAGGAAGTCTTTCTCGATCCCTCCCACACCTTCCGCCTGTGGCTGGATCGCTATCAGCCTGCGCACCTGCGCACCCGGGGGTTCACCATCCGGTTGCTGAACAGTCCGGAAGACGCCGAAGCTGTGCACACCCTGTATATCCGTCGTCACATGGTACCGCCGAGCGCCGACTTCCTCTGGGAGCATCGCGCCTCACGCGTGCTCACCTACCTGCTGGCGGTGGATGCCAGTGACGGTCACGTTCTCGGGGTCGTCACAGGTGTGGATCACAAGACAGCAATTGGAGACCCCGAAGGCGGCTCCAGCATGTGGGCTCTGGCCGTGGACCCGCAGGCCAGTGTACCGGGCATCGGCCAGGCTCTGGTGCGCCAGCTCGCCGAGCATTACCAGGCCCGCGGCCGTGCCTACATCGATCTGTCGGTGATGCATGACAACGCCCAGGCCATTCGCCTCTACCAGAAGCTCGGTTTCGAGCGCGTACCGGTTTTCGCATTGAAGCACAAGAACCCGCACAACGAGCCGCTGTTCACCGGCGAGGACGTCGGCGAGAGCCTGAATCCCTACGCACGCATCATTATTCGCGAAGCCCAGAAGCGGGGTATCTATGTCGAGGTGCTCGACGCCGAGGGTGGCTACTTCGAATTGAGCTTTGGTGGTCGCAGCGTCGTGTGCCGTGAATCCCTGAGCGAACTCACTACGGCAATCGCCATGAGCCGCTGCGATGACAAGACGACGACTCATCGCCTGCTGCGCGAGGCCGGCCTGCGGGTCCCGTCACAGAGAAAGGCCGACAACGAACAACAGGCGCTTGATTTCCTGAACGAGTGCGGTTCGGTCGTGGTCAAGCCGGCGCGCGGCGAACAGGGTGCGGGCATCAGTGTCGGCGTGAGCGACGCGGATTCCCTGCGCATGGCCATCAGCGAGGCACGAACCGTCTGCGAGAGGGTGATTCTCGAGGAATATGTCAGCGGTGACGACCTGCGTATCATCGTCATCGGTGAGCAAGTGGTCGCCGCGGCGGTACGCAAACCGGCGCAAATCATCGGCAACGGCAAGGATTCGGTGAGGACTCTTATCGAAAAGCAGAGCCGCCGGCGTGCTGCGGCCACCGGCGGCGAAAGCCGGATCCCGCTCGATCGCGAAACGGAGCGGTGCGTCAACGAGGCCGGTTACGAACTCGACAGCGTGTTGCCGGAAAGTGAATGTCTGAAAGTGCGCAAGACCGCCAACCTGCACACGGGAGGCACCATTCACGACGTGACTTCCAGCCTGCACAAGACATTGCGTACGGCGGCCATCGACGCGGCCCGGGCGATCAACATACCCGTTACCGGACTCGATTTTATTGTACCGGCGGTGGACGGCCCGGAGTATGCCATTATCGAGGCGAACGAGCGCCCCGGCCTGGCGAATCACGAGCCCCAGCCTACCGCGGAACGCTTTATCGACCTGCTGTTCCCCCAGACCGCAGTGCGCTGATCCGGCAAAGACGAACAGTGAAAAAGCTGCCCATAGACCAGACCTATGTCCTGAACACGCTGGTGAAACTGCTGCGCATACCCAGCCCCAGCGGTTATACCGACCGTATTGTGCACTTCATGTGCGAACGCCTGGAACAGATGGGTGTGGATTTCGAACTCACCCGCCGCGGCGCCATACGCGCCACCCTCGCAGGGAAGCGCAGCAGTCCCGACCGGGCGATCGTCGCCCACCTCGACACGCTGGGCGCCATGGTAAAGGGGCTGAAGGCCAACGGGCGTGTTCAGGTGGTGCCGGTAGGCCACTGGAACGCCCGTTTTGCCGAAGGGGCGCGAGTCACGCTGTTTGCCGATCTCGGCGCTTACCGCGGGACCCTGCTTCCCCTGAAGGCATCGGGGCACACCTTCGCCGCCGAAGTCGACCAGCAACCGTCGAGCTGGGAAAACCTTGAAATGCGCATCGACGAACGTTGCCACAGCCTCGAGGACCTGCTGCGGCTCGGCATTCATGTCGGGGATTTCATCGCGGTGGACCCGCAGCCGGATATCATGGAAAACGGTTTTATCGTGTCGCGCCATCTCGACGACAAGGTGGGGGTAGCCGTGCTGCTTGGCGCCATGAAAGCCGTCATCGATGCAGGCGTTCCTCTGCCCATGGACTGCCATCCGCTGTTCACCATATCGGAAGAGGTGGGCTCCGGCGCTTCGGCAATCCTGCACGGTGATATCGCCGAGATGCTGACTCTGGACAATGGCACCACCGCACCAGGCCAGAACTCCAGCGAATATGGTGTCACTATCTGTATGGCCGACATGGCCGGCCCTTTCGACTACCACCTGACACACCGTTTACTGCAGATCTGCCAGGAGTTCGAGATCCCGCACCAACGCGACCTGTTTCGTTATTATCGCTCCGACAGCGCCTCGGCCGTGGAAGCCGGAAACGATCTGCGCACGGCGCTGGCGGCATTCGGTGTGGACGGTTCCCACGGCTGGGAGCGCATCCACTGGAATGCGCTGGAGTCGCTGGCGCAACTCGTGTCGCTCTACATGCAGTCCGACCCGCTCTACGAGCGCGACCGCACCGCACGCGGTCCGCTGCCCGGGTTCCCGACCATGCCCGGCTGATCCAGTCGAACGGTCTACCCGCCTCGGAGTGAAAAGGGGCCGGATACATTTCCCAGAGGGCGCGGTACCCGGGATGGCTTCCGCACTGCTTCCACGGAACGTCCCGCGAACGGCAAGATATCCTTGCGGGTCTGAACAACGGATGGCATCCGTTCGACGCGGTGCAAGACCCGTGGATACCGCGGCGTCGGACGTCGTGGTTACGAGGTCGGCATTGAGGATCGGGCCGTCGGGAAACTGTCGGTAAAAGAGTATCGAAGGAGCCGGAAACGAACGTCACCTGATGTATTCCGGGAATACATAAACATCCCCTGTTATTGTCAGTGTCAACTAGAATAAATCTGTCCTTTTTCTGGTAAGGAGAACGCGATGAACGAAGTACGGGTTCTGGTGGGGACGCGCAAGGGCGCCTTTGTCCTGACGTCGGACGGCAGGCGCCGGCAGTGGGAACTCAGCGGCCCCCACTTCGGCGGCTGGGAGATCTACCATGTGAAGGGTTCGCCCGCCGACCCGGACCGGCTGTACGCGTCACAGACCAGCAGCTGGTTCGGGCAGGTGCTGCAGCGTTCCGACGACGGTGGCAGGACCTGGGCGGCCGTGGGTAACGCGTTCGAGTACCGGGGCGAGCCCGGCACGCACCAGTGGTACGACGGCACGCCCCGTCCCTGGGAGTTCAAGCGGGTGTGGCATCTGGAACCCTCACTCACCGACCCGGATACCGTCTATGCCGGCGTGGAGGACGCCGCCCTGTTCCGCTCGACCGATGGCGGCCATAGCTGGGCGGAACTCGCCGGCCTGCGCGGTCACGGCAGCGGGCCGCACTGGCAGCCGGGCGCCGGCGGCATGTGCCTGCACACCATTCTTCTGGATCCGGTCGATCAGGCACGGCTGTTCATCGCCATCTCCGCGGCGGGCGCCTTCCGCAGCGACGATGCCGGCGCATCCTGGCGGCCGATCAACCGCGGGCTCAAATCCGAGTACATCCCCGATCCAACGGCCGAGGTCGGCCACTGCGTGCATCGCATCGCCATGCACCCCTCGCGCCCGCAGGTGCTGTTCATGCAGAAGCACTGGGATGTCATGCGCAGCGACGACGCCGGTGACTCGTGGCGGGAGGTGAGCGGTAACCTGCCGAGCGACTTCGGTTTTGTGATCGAGGTGCACGCGCACGAGCCGGACACCCTCTACGTCGTCCCGATCAAGAGCGACACCGAGCATTACCCGCCCGACGGCAGGCTGCGCGTTTACCGCAGCCGCACGGGTGGCAATGAGTGGGAGCCGCTCACCCGCGGTCTGCCGCAGCGCGACTGCTACGTCAACGTCCTGCGCGACGCGATGGCCGTCGACACGCACGATCCCTGCGGCGTGTATTTCGGCACCACCGGCGGACAGGTGTACGCATCCAGCGACGCCGGAGACAGCTGGACCCCCATCGTCCGCGATCTCCCGGCCGTGCTGTCCGTGGAAGTGCAATCGCTGCCATGATCCGGATCATCCTGCCGCCGCCGCTGCGAACGCTGGCGCGCACCGAAGACGAGGTGACGCTCGAGGTCGGGGACCCGGTCACGCAGCGTTCCGTGCTCGATGCGCTCGAAACGTGCTATCCCGTGCTGCGCGGCATGCTGCGCGATCCGGCCACGCAACGGCGCCGTCCGCGGGTGCGTTTCTTCGCCTGTGCGGAGGACCTCTCACTCGAGTCGCCGGATGTCCTATTGCCCGATGCGGTTGCATCCGGCACCGAGCCCTTGCTCGTCGTAGCCGCCATCTCCGGGGGCTAGCGGCCTGCCGTTAAAAAAGGGCCGGATACAGCCCGGGAGGATGGGGTTCTGTGCCGGAAAATGCATCCGGCCACGAGTATTGATACTCTGATTGCTTGCCTTTCACAAAACACCCAATGCCCGAGAGGGAACCCGCCGCATGGACATCGAGCTTTATTACTCCCCTCATACCCGTTCCAGCCGGCCGCGCTGGTTACTGGAAGAACTTGCCGTGCCCTACCGGCTGCGCCCCGTCGACCTGTTCGGGGGTGAACGCAACCCGCAGCACCCGCTCGGCAGCGTCCCCTCCATCAGCATCGATGGCGAGACCCTGATCGAATCAGGCGCCATCTGCCACTGGCTGGCTGACTGTTTCCCGGAGAAAGGTCTGGCACCGGCCACTACCGATCCCCGGCGAGCCCGTTATGAACAATGGATGTTCTTCGTCCCGGCGACACTGGAACCCCCTGCCTTCGAGGTCCTGCTGCACACACAGATTCTGCCGGAGACAAAACGAATCGCGGCCATTGTGCCCTTCGCGACCAGGGGCTGTCAGCGGGTGCTGCGCATCCTTTCAAACGAACTGGATCATGATGGTTACCTGCTGGGTGAGCAATTCACCTGTGCCGACATCATGCTGGGCACCACGCTGACCTGGCTGCCCGGATTACTCGAAGACCATCCGCCGTTACTCGCCTACACAGAGCGCATCACGGCCCGCCCGGCGTACCGGCGCGCCATTGAATAAAGGTACCGGATACATATTCTGAAAACGTATCCGGTACCATTTACCGTTGCCAGCCCGCTGGCCTCCGCAACGACCGGCGCGGCGCTCAGAGTAGACGGCGGCGTGATCAGGAGCGCATTCTGAAGCTGTTGAGTACACAGTGAAGGATATGGATTTTGACGGCGGCATTGCTTGCCTGATGTCTGCACCCCCGGTGTATGCTGTCTTTGCATTGCGCACTCAAAACCGGGCACTGCGCGAGATCAAGTCGTCCTTGCAAACGCCGCATACTCCAGGGCATGGCGGTCCCAGCCACCAAGATCTGCAGCCGCTTCATAGGTGCTTTGCGCAAACTCAAGGAGCATCGAGTCGGGATTCCCGGCCTGACGCACCGCTTCGTAGGGCAGAATGAACTCACGCAGCTCACCGCTGTAGTACGCGCTCGCCGGGCGCACGGATTGGTGCTTGAATCCCTTCGGCTCCGGGTAGGCATAGGCATAGAAAACCGGTTCCTGCACCGGACCGCCGCCAGGCCAGAAACCACAGCTGCTCACTTCGTGCGAATAGGCAAGCCGCGTGACCCAGTCCGCCAGATGCGGGACGCCTCCCGGGTGAGGCGGTGCGGCCCGGCCGGAGAAGCGTGTGACCGCCAGGTCGAAACTCCCCCAGAAAAAATGCACCGGGCTGGATTTGCCGAGAAAACCACCACGAAACACCTGCAGTACGCGGTCGGCCTGTGTGAGTACGCGCCAGAACCGCTGTGCGTGTTCCGGCACATAGGTGTGATGCGTCACGTCTTCATCAAACGGGATCGGGTCCTGCACTTCCACGGGCAGGGTCCGGATTTTCACCTCCAGGCCAAGCGCGTGCAGCACCGCCATGAACTCGCGATAGAAATCGGCGACCGAACGTGGTGCCAGGGCAAGGGTCCGGATGGCACCCCCGCTGGTCTGCACGCGTAGTTGATGATCGAGAAAGTCAAAGCTGATCTCGAAGCTGGCATCGCCGTATGCAATTGGCGAGGTGGTGAGCCCGCGTGTGGTCAGGTACAAGGGAACCTGCCACCAGTGATTAAGCATCGGCGCCCGGGCCAGCCGCACCTTGCCAACGATCTGCGTCCACATATGCAGGGTGGTACAGGTATCCTGCCACGCTTCAAGCGGGAGCGGAGGCCAGGTTTCATTGCCTGAAATAATTTCGCCTTGCTTGATCACAGCGTCGTCCGCTCGGTTTGTGCGTCGGCCAGGCATCAGGGGGTCATGTCAAACAACAGCACTTCGGCGCTTGCCCCGGCGCGGAGAGTAAGCTCCGTTTCGCCCTCGACCGCCGCCCTGTGCCAGGCGAATTGGTAATTATCCACTGAAAACGATAACTTGGACAGACTTGTTCCTGAAAGCATCCTTCCCTGCCCTGCTCTGCCATGAAGGATCTGCTGATACGCTTCGCCCACCATTTGACTACACTCGCCATCTACAACGGGCTGCCGTGATTACTAGGCCATCGAACTGTTGAAATTCCATGATCTTCTTGTAAAGAGCACGTACCGGCTTCTGTACTCATCAGGCAGAAGCGGAAACCATGATTTCATCCCGGTTCATTCCTTCCCTCTGACGCGTTCTTGTGTGGTGATGCATTCCAGAGCACAGCCACTCCAATCACGGACGACAGCACCGAGGCAGCGAAGACCGCGATCTTGGCGACGGCGAAATCAGCGGTGACCGGGAACGCCTGTCCGGCGATGAAGAGCGACATCGTGAAGCCAATGCCGGCCAGAGCACCGGCGCCGGCGAGTTGTCGCCACGAATACGCGCCAGGCTTGTGCGCAAGTCCCAGGCGCACGGCCAGAGCGCAGGCGAGAACAAATCCCAGCGGTTTACCGATGGTGAGACCCGCCATGATTGCGAGCATCAGCATGCCGTGCTGGCTGGATACATCGGTGGTTACGGCGACCCCGGCATTCGCCAGTGCGAAGAGCGGCAATACCAGATAACTCGAGCGCGGAGCGATGTTGCGCAGCAGGCGGTCCGCCGGAGATTCCAGACGGTCATGGATGGCGTCCAGTGCCTGCAGCGCCGTTTCAGAGGGTCCGCGGCGGAACTGCTCTCCGCTATGCTCCGCTTCCGCCGCCAGGACCGTGTCGGCCTGCATCGCGAGGGTCTTGAAGTCCGGCGGCGGTCGTGTCGGGATGAAAGCGGCCAGAATGACGCCGGCCAGCGTGGCGTGCAGGCCACCGGCATGGACACAGGCCCACAGCGTGACACCCACCAGGATATAGGGCGACACACGATAAATGCCGGTGCGGTTCAGCACCGCCAGGACCCCGGTAAGCGCCGCCGCGGCGGCCAGGTACGCGAAATGCAGATCGCCGGAATAAAACACCGCCACGACGATGATGGCGCCGATATCGTCGACGATGGCGGCCGCGGTCAGAAAAATGCGCAACTCGACCGGCACGCGTGCGCCCATCATTGCGATCAGGGCCACCGCGAAGGCGGTGTCGGTCGCCATCGGCACACCCCAGCCGATCGACCATGCCCCCAATGGAATGATCCACAGGTAGAAAAGTGCCGGAAGCGCCATGCCGCCAACCGCCGCGGCGATCGGCAACGCCGCTGCGCGCCGGCTGGCAAGATGACCGATGGTGAATTCGCGCTTGATCTCCAGCCCTACCACAAGAAAGAAGATCGTCAGGAGCGCATCGTTGATCCAGTGCAGCAACGACATGCGGAAGTCGGCGCCGTCAAACGTAAAACCGAACTCGCTGTGCCAGAAGGCCTCGAAGCCGGCGCCCAGTCCCGAGTTGGTGAGCGCGACGGCCAGAATCGAGGCCAGCAGCAGCAAGACACCGGCCGAGGGGGCCCAGCTAGCGAAGGTCAGGGCCGCTGTGCGCACCCGGTGTCCGAGCGAACCGAGCATCGCGTCGATGAAGGAGCTTTCATCCCAGGGCCCATCATATCGACGCCCGTTGATGAAAAAGGTTGGCGTGAATCTCACGCCGCTGGCACGCGCACTCTCGATATCGAGATCCACCCGCTGCCTGGCGCGTTCTGCTGTCTCGCGCGCTGTCCCGGCATCCAGCCTCGTCAGGCCAAGTGACTCCGCGACGGCGCGCAGGTCGCCTTCGGTCAGTGTCGTGGAGCGTGTCATCAACGAGACGTGCGCGTCCCAGAATTGCTCGTGCGTCGCCGCAGATTCCGCGAGTTCGGCCGCCGGCCGCGCGATATCACTGCCGGTCAGCGGCCGGTGCCGGAACACATAGCGCAGGCGATCGCCAAGCTGGGTGCGGACTTCCGTGATGCGCTCGTTGGCGGCACGGCAGTGCGGACACGCATAACTGCCGTATTCCACCAGGGTAATCGTGGCATTCTTCGGTCCGAGAATATGATCCCTGACGTCGTCAACCGGACGGTCGAGACGATGGGATGCCGCCGCGGTTTCTTTCAATGGGGTCAGACTCGTTTGATCTTCGGTCATTTATCATCTCAATGGAGTCAGACTCGATTGAAACCTCAGTAATCCGCAAAGGCGTCGTCCGGATAGCAGTACAACCAGCGTTCTCCGGGCTCCGCCGAGGCGATTACGGGATGTCCGCTTGCCTGTGCGTGCCGGGTGGCGTGGCGGTTGGGCGAACTGTCACAGCACAGTGTCGCGCCACAGCTCTGGCAGGTGCGCAGATGGACCCAGCGGTCACCGGTCTTGACACATTCGTCGCACTCATGGCGTTGTGCCTGTTTGACGGTCTCAATCGCGCCGATATGAGCACAAAATGATTTTGCTGTCATGGATTATCCTTTATTCGTGGAGTACCTGGTGTACGAAAGACACTGAGATCGATCCCTCCCCGACCGCGGACGCCACACGCTTGATATTTCCTGCCCGGACGTCGCCGGCCGCGAACACGCCGGGTACGCTCGTTTCGAGCAGGTGGGGAGCGCGGCCGAGCGGCCAGTGCGCCGCGCTCAGATCGTCCGGGGAAAGATCAGATCCCGTCTTGATGAATCCCTGAACGTCGCGCACGACACGCCCATCGAGCCACTGCGTATTCGGCGCGGCGCCGGTCATCAGGAAGACGTGCCGGATGGCGAGGGTCTCGATGTTACCGGTCTGATTATCCCGACAGCGCACGCCTTCGAGATGATTGCCGCCTTCGAGTGCTATGACTTCCGTCTGTGTTCGCAGAACGATTGCAGGGTTTTCCTCGATGCGCCGGATCAGGTAGCGCGACATGCTCCCGGCCAGACTGTCGGAGCGGACCAGGATGTGCACACGTCTGGTGGTTTGCGCAAGAAAGACGGCGCCCTGACCGGCCGAGTTCCCGCCGCCCACCACGATAACCTCCTCGCCGGCGCACAACTGCGCCTCCATGAACGTCGCGCCATAATATACGCCCGCGCCTTCAAAGCGCGTCAGGTTTTCCATCGACGGCCTGCGGTACTCGGCACCGGTTGCGATGACGACCGTGCGCGTCGGTACGCGAGTACCATTGCCGATTTCGACGCTGTAGGGTTTGCGGTCGCAGATGAGCCGCATGGCGCTTTGCGCAATGATGACCTGGGCTCCGAATTTCTGCGCCTGTGTGTACGCGCGGGCGGCGAGAGCCTGGCCCGATATACCCGTGGGAAATCCAAGGTAGTTCTCGATTTTCGAACTCGTGCCGGCCTGTCCGCCCGGCGCGCTGGTCTCGATCATCAGCACATCCAGCCCCTCCGAGGCGGCATAGACGGCCGCCGCCAGTCCCGCCGGTCCGGCGCCGACGATGACCAGGTCACGCAACTGTGCCGGATCGATCGTGGCGTTGAAGCCGAGGCACTCGGCGATCTGCTGATTGGTCGGGTTACGCAGAATCACGTCGCCGCGGCAGATCAGCACGGGTATGTCCGCAGTGGAGACCTGAAACCGGTCCAGCAGCTCCTGCACATCGGCCTCATGGTCGAGGTCGATATAGGCATAGGGATGACCATTGCGCGTCAGAAACTCCTTGACGCGCAGCGTCCCCGCACAATGATTCGACCCGATGAGCACGACATCACCGAAACCGTGCGCGATCAACTCGACCCGGCGCAGGATGAAGGCACGCAGGATGATTTCGCTCAACTCGCTATCGGTCTGCACCAGCGCCAGCAGGCGGCCGCGATCCAGTTCGATCACCTCACCCGCCTCGCTGACGCGCGCCCGGACGAGCGCGCGACGGCCCGAGATCATCTGCACCTCGCCGGTAAACTGGCCCGGGCCATGGACCGCGATGAGCGTTTCGGCGGTCCCGGATGACTGGGTGATCTCGATCTGGCCTGCCGTGACCACGAAGAACGGCACGACCCTGGCACCCGCTTCGAAGAGCACCTCACCACGCAGGACCGGACGCCGTTGTCCATGCACCGCGATGCGTTCCATCTGCACCGGTGTCAGCGTCGGAAACATCTGGCCGATGCGCGCGGTCAGGGTCAACGGTTCCGGCGTGTCGATGGTAGCGGTCACGGCGATATCTTCCTCATGAATCGGCAGTGTGCGGCTTCATGGCGAGCATCTCGTGTGCCAGGCGCGCGTCGGCGTGGGGCAGCGCCTCACCGGCGATCGTTGTGAGTTGTCAGGCATCACGCAGGTCGACAATCCGGGTTAAACCTCCGAGGTGACTGCAAATGGATATCCCGTTACCGTGAACTTTACCAACTGCCCGTAGCCGCCCGAGTTGCAAATCGCCATACAGGTAAACGCTCAGCCGCCTCGTCTCGAATCCGCTCTGACCGGTAGCCTCCAGCCCGGCCGGACGTAATGGCAAGTGTAGCCATTCGGGATGCGCTCCAGATAATCCTGGTGCTCCGGCTCGGCTTCCCAGAACTCGCCGGCAGGCACGACTTCCGTGACAACCTTTCCTGGCCAGAGACCGGACGCCTCGACATCGGCGATGGTATCCCCGGCGACCCGCTGCTGCTCATCATTCGTGTAGAAGATGGCCGAGCGATAGCTCGTCCCGACGTCATTGCCCTGACGGTTCAATGTCGTCGGATCGTGAATCTGGAAGAATAACTCCAGCAACTCCCGGTAGCTGACCTTCGCGGGATCGAAGATGACCTCGATCGCTTCGGCATGGGTGCCGTGATTGCGATAAGTCGCGTTCGGCACGTTACCGCCCGTATAACCGACGCGAGTCGAAATCACGCCGTCATAGCGACGGATAAGGTCCTGCATTCCCCAGAAGCAGCCACCGGCGAGCACCGCGCGTTCGCGTTTCATCGGATATCCTCCACCTGGTCGAGATAAGCACCGTAGCCTTCGGCTTCCATGTCATCACGGTGGACAAAGCGCAGCGACGCGGAGTTGATGCAGTAGCGCAGTCCCCCGCGATCAGCGGGGCCGTCGGGAAAGACGTGCCCGAGGTGACTGTCACCGTGTGTCGAGCGCACCTCGGTGCGGATCATGCCATGCGAGGTGTCTCGCAGCTCGTTGACGTGTGCCGGCTCTATGGGCCTGGTGAAGCTCGGCCATCCACAACCTGATTCATACTTGTCGGACGAGGCGAACAGCGGCTCGCCGGAAACGACATCGACGTAGATGCCCGGCTCCCTGTGTTCGTGATACTGCCCGGTACCAGGGTGCTCTGTGCCGTTTTGTTGCGTGACACGGAATTGCTCCGGAGAGAGCTTTGTGATTGCATCAGGCGTCTTTCGATAGTCTTTCATTGCTTTCTCCATTCGGCAGTCGTCACGACTGCGTATCAAACGTCGCGTGATGCCCGCCCTTCGAGGCCTGCGGCGATCAA
>JBAVKA010000052.1:0-2506 GCA_049688075.1 Gammaproteobacteria bacterium | reverse complement strand
ACCAGATGGTCTGCCTACCTTCAACTTGGGGCAGCGCCGCAAGACCTGTCCATTCTCGCAGGTATCCGCCTGTCTTTAACCACGAGCCTCGTGCCCGGCGATTGACTTTGGCTGTTGTCGTGCCGTGCTCATTTTTATTTATCGCGGAATCGATCCGCTTACTTCAAAGGAGGTGTAACCACACTAAAGCACCGCCCATGTTCGGTTATATTGGATTGCGTGGAGCCAGTTCTCAACGGAGAACATTCCGCGTTGCCTGTGACCAGGCATTGTCAGGTCGAGTGGGGGTCGTGCCCCGTGACCGTTCTGCGCGCCCTGAGCGTTGTTTTAAACAACGCGAAGAAGTGCCCTTGGGGTGCGCGGACTTGTCAGCTCCGGCTGCCAGGTGGTCAGAAGCACTAACCAGACAGAGAGAACACGATGAGAGACCTGAACTACCAACTAAAACAACTTTGCCACCAGTGCAGTGAAGGCAGCTATGCCACCCAGGCCAGCCGGGAGCACCTGCTGACACTGGCGGCCAACGAACTCCACGCGCTCGGCTATCGGGGCATGACCAGTCACTCCCTGAAACCGAAGCACATCAAGGCCCTGATCAAACACTGGTTTGGCCAGGACCTTGCCATCGGGACCATCAAGAACCGCATGGCCGCAATCCGGTGGTGGGCCAGTAAGGTCAACAAGCAGAACGTGGTAGCCAGATCCAACGAACATTACGCTATCCCGGACCGGCGTTTCATCACCAACGAATCGAAGGCGAAGACGATCACCGGGGCACAGCTGGACAAGGTGCGCGACGAACATGTGCGCATGAGCCTGGAGTTGCAGCAGGCCTTTGGCCTGCGCCGGGAAGAGGCCATGAAGTTCCAGCCGAGCTTCGCCGACCGGGGCGACCACCTCGTCCTCAAGGCGAGTTGGACCAAGGGCAGCCTCGAGAGAACTATCCCGGTCCGGACCGACGAACAACGGGACGTACTGAATCGGACGCGGCGGCTGGCCGGTTTCGGCTCGCTGATCCCAAGCAACCGCAATTACCGGCAGCAAATGCGGGTCTACGAAGGCAACACCCTGCGATCCGGACTCTCTCAGATGCACGGCCTGCGCCATGCCTATGCCCAAAATCGTTACGAGGAACTGACTGGCTGGAAGGCACCGGCCGCTGGCGGGCCGAAAGCCAAAGTTCTAACCTCGGAGCAACGCGAGACAGATCCCCAGGCACGACTCATCATCAGCCGAGAACTGGCATGAGCGCATACAGATCACGTCAGCTTATTTAGAGTCTGCTCAAAAAGCATAATTCATTGATCTCCCTATGGAAGGCTGGTGCCACCGGATATAATTGCGCACGGAAAACGAGCCCACCCTGCTGAAAACCGTGCACCCATGATCCGATATCACAGTCAAAAGCAACTGTCACTTGCCGAATTTGATTGGCCATTCCAGACGGCGCTGGATGAGAACAACCGGTGGGTCAAGCTGAGCGAGTGCGTCCCCTGGGATGACCTGGCGGAAGGCTACTATCAAGGTCTCGCGGACACACAAGGGCGGCCCACCAAGGATGCCCGTCTGGTGATTGGTGCAGTGATCATCAAACACAAGCTGTGCCTGTCGGATCGAGAGACTGTTGCACAGATCCAGGAGAATCCCTACCTGCAATACTTCGTCGGCCTGCCGGGCTATCAGATGGAAGCGCCGTTCGTGCCATCGTTGTTCGTCGAAGTGCGCAAGCGCATGGGCAAAACGGTCTTCGATGTCTTTGAGGCAGCCATCATTGATTCCGTGGAAAGTGCGAAGGCTGGGAAGACCTCCGGCAAGAAGTCAGACCAGGATGACGATGATCCGCCGTCAGTATCAGGTGGTGGATCACCCGAAGAAGCGCCGGAACACCAGGGCAAGCTGATCCTGGATGCCACGGTAGCGCCGCAGGCGATCCGCTATCCCACTGACCTGAGTTTGCTGAACGAAGCCAGGGAGTTCAGCGAGCAGATTATAGACAAGCTCTACCCTAAGACGGACTGGAAGAAGAAACCCAGGACCTATCGTGAAAAGGCGCGCAAAGCCTATCTTGCCGTTGCCAAAGAGCGTCGCCCGTCGGGCAAAGTTCGTCGTCGAGGCATCAAGCAACAGTTACAGTACGTGCGTCGCAACCTGGCACACATCGAACGCTTGCTGGAGCACTGGTCGGAGGGTTCAGCGTTGCCACTGCCTCGGTGGCTGTTGTACCGCTACTGGGTGATCCAGCATGTGTACGCACAGCAGTGGGAGATGTATCGAAACAAGCGCCGGCGCTGTGATGATCGCATCGTGAGCATCAGTCAACCATACGTGCGTCCGATCATCCGGGGCAAACTGGATAGACCGGTCGAATTCGGGGCGAAATTGAGCGTGAGTTTGAGCGGTGATGGTGTCGCCTGCGTGGACCACCTTCGCTGGGATGCGTTTCATGAAGGCGGCGATCTGAAAAGCCAGGTCGAGGCCTACCGCCTTCGCCAGGGTCATTATCCGG
>JBAVKA010000051.1:0-2374 GCA_049688075.1 Gammaproteobacteria bacterium | reverse complement strand
ACCCCGGCCTCTTCAATCAAATCAATCGCCATCTGACGGTCCTCCGGCACGATCAATCGTCCTCGCCGTCCCCCCAGATGGCCTGGGCTTTTTTTTGGAGCACCAGCAAGGCGGCCACCTCGGCCAGCGCCTTCTCCTTGCGTCTGAGTTCCTTCTCCAGCTTATGGGTCTTCTTCCGCTCCTGCTCAACTCCCGACGCTCCGCAGCCGACAAGGGGCGCTGTGTCTCGGTACCGGCTACCGCCGCTTCCCGCCAGCGCGTCACCTGCTCAACGTAGAGCCCTTTCTTACGGCAATACTCCGCCAGCTCTTGTTCGTTCAGCGCCGCCGTTTCAATAACAACGGCCAGCTTGTTCTCACCACCCCAGTTCTCGGGGTTCTTCGGATCGGCAGGCACGGCTTTCCCTTGATGACGCAATCGATTCCGCCAATTGTAAAGCGTCTGCTCCGACACACCAGTATCCCGGCTGACCTGGGCCACTGACATCGCATTCGGCGCCATCATCATCTGCACAACCCGCTCTCTGAATCCTTCACTGTACTGCGGCATTTCTCACTCGCCTGCCGCCCCCTGATTCTCTTCTACTCGGAAAATGGACGCGACAACTACCCTGACACAGGGGGACTTATCCCGAACGTTCGGTCGGTATCAGGAGGTGTGTTTTCACAGAAAAATTGATCGCGCACATCGAGTTGCGGGTCCGAACCGACCGAACTGGGACCGGATCGGCCGAGGTCGGCTGCGTGGTGGTGGGTGTGGGAGGCATGACCGGGGCATCAGCTGACGCGCCTGAGGACCTACCGGGGTATGGGGCGGCGTCGGGTGTGTCGGATCGGGGCCAGATTTTCAGGATTCCAGGTTTTCACCCTCCGCCCCCGGGAATAAGAAAACCTGGAAACCTGACGTCCTCACTGGGCCCAGCTATTTCGTCCGAGGGGCTTTCACTTGTTCCCTCGCCTTGTTTCACAGGGGTTGCGTCTGATGACTGGATAAGTAAATCCTTAATGATCGGAAACGACCCAAAAAAGACATCTCTGGCTTGCCCGGGCATGTCTTAAACGTACTGTTTTCAGACCCTTAGGGGAGAATGCAGATTGGTAGTTATCGACTCAAATACGACTTTTATGGCTTCTATTGTTTGTCGATATTTTTAGACGGTGCGGCAATATACCGCACCGGATGTATAGGAAATTTGAAAAAACCAATGGTATATAATAATATTAACTTAATCTTATTTATTCGCTTCACTGGAGAACAGTCATGAGTGGTTTTGTCGGGCAGCTCAGGCTTGAAGAAAAGACGGCGGAGGACACCTGTTTCTCGAAGGTTGATCGCGAATTGATCAAGGCCCTGAACAAACGGATGCAAGCAAGTGAATCAAGGATTTATTTCATTGGTCTGCGGATTATTAGCTGATCGACGCATCATCCAGAACCTGTAGATGTTGCTGTTCGGGTCGTTTATCTACCTATGTGAGTTGAAAGGAAGCGAGGTTCCCTATGAAGAGCAGTATGCAAGCGAATAACGGTCTTGAATACAGCGAGACCCAGTCTAATCCAGAACTACTTACATCACTCGACATCGTGGTATTCGCCAATACGCCCGAAACCGTTTCCTGCTATGCAAAGTGGATAGGGTGGACGTCTCAGACGTCCTGGATCAACATCGACTTCTGTCTCCTGGACCAGGATCCAGAGGACACAAAGAAGATCATTTCGAATCTCGGTAATTCGGGATTCGATCAACGGCGCATCCACGTACTCAACGATGACGGCATAATTGATCCAGACCTCTACGTCGATCCCCTTGAAGGAGGGATCGGTGCGAAAGGGGCCTACGCGGTGCCGAATCTCGGTGACAAGCACTTCTACCTGTTCGATAACCTGTCGATCACCAGGGACGGAGAGGTCGTCAAGAATAAATTCTATGGCTTGACGCGCTTATTGGCAGGCATTCCCCGCGACAGGAAATTCTCGGTCCTTTTCGATGAAAGCTCGGATCGGATCTGTTTTGCCAGGCACTGTATTTTGACCCTCAGCGGCAAGTGTAGGGACAAACTAATCCGTGAGGTGATCGAAGGAAAGGACTAGGCAGCTGCCATTAGAATATACACGCCATGAGCCTGGCCTGAGCATTCACGGCGTCGGCCAGTTCTTCGTCTAGTATGTCCCATGCAGAGACCATCTCCAGTGCAGCGGTAATAGTCGTCATACGGCATTTTGTTTCCTCCTCAGGAAGTATTTGACGGCGATCCAGGAGATGATCAGGACGCTGAGCAGGGTCAGGGTAGGCGTGGCGCTGGCGACCTAGCAGAGTTGGGGATATGCAGGTGCCACATTGTGCCGAGTTTTATATTTCTATTCCTGATTTTCCG
>JBAVKA010000050.1:0-9442 GCA_049688075.1 Gammaproteobacteria bacterium | reverse complement strand
TTTTTTTACAAGGAGAATCAAACCATGGAAACGCCTGAACAGTCTGCTCCCTTCTGGATACTGGTATGTACTTTTGCAGTCGTCCTCATGGCTGGCAGCGCGGCCTCTGCACAGGCGGCCGGAACATACAAGATGACCACGCCCATCGCGCCGGGCGTTGCTGTCCCGGACAAGGTGGAAACCTCCATCGGTACCCTGAATCTGAACTACGGGTATCCCACCGACGCGACCACACAGAAAGTCTATGACAACCTGGATGCTTCACGTGCGCTGCAGGCCTACCTGCTGGGCATACCGATCGTGAACCAGGTCAGCATGCGCGCCACGCTCCGCGAGTTCGGACCGGTAAACCAGACCGATGTGATCTGGGAGGACCTCGTTGATTCGAAAACCGTAGAACTGACGGCGAACGACAACACCGTATACAGCTTCATCTGGCTTGATACGAAAAAGGGACCGCTGGTCGTGGAGGTTCCACCCATGGTCCTGGGTCTCATCGATGACTTCTGGTATCGGTGGGTTGCCGACGTCGGTATCACCGGTGCAGACAAGGGCAAGGGCGGCAAGTATCTGATCCTGCCTCCGGGCTACACAGGTGACGTGCCCGAGGGCTATTTCGTCGTGCGGCCCAGTACCTACGGAAACTGGATGCCCTTTCGCTCCTTTCTCGTCGACGGTTCGACCAAACCCGGTGTCGAATCAGTCAAGAAGCATCTGAAGATCTATCAGCTTGCTGATGCGGCCAATCCTCCCGAGATCAAGTATGTTAATGCCTCCGGCATCCCAACGAACTTTGTTCCCCCCGGGGACTACTCCTTCTGGAGTATGTTGAACGAAGTTATTCAGGAAGAACCCAGCGCGGGGAGCGATCCCACGACACTCGGTCTCTTCGCCTCGATCGGTATCGAGAAAGGCAAGCCCTTCAATCCCGATGCGCGGATGAAGAAGATCCTGGAGGATGCCGCAAACATCGGTGCTGTGACCGCGAGGGCAATCGCCTTCAGGATGCGCGAGAAAGATGCCTACTTCTATCCTGACAGCCCATGGCGTCTGCCATTCTTCGGTGGCTACAAGTTCGAGGTTTCGCCCGGCGTGGCCAATCTGGATGGTGCAGCCTTCTTTTACTATTTCGCTACCGGTGTCACTCCGGCAATGGCGGAGAAGATGGTGGGCAAGGGTTCGCAATATCCCTGGTGCTCACAGGATGCGGACGGGAACCCGTTCGAGGGTGAGAAGAACTACAAGCTGCACCTGCCGCCGAACATTCCGGTCAAGGATTTCTGGTCAGTCATCGTCTATGACAACCAGACGCGCTCGATGGTCCAGACTGATCAACAGTTCCCCAGTGTCAGCAGCCAGAACAAGGATCTGCTCGTCAACACGGACGGCTCGGTCGATGTCTGGTTCGGCCCCGAAGCTCCGGCAGGCAAGGAAAACAACTGGGTGCAGACGATCCCCGGTAAGGGCTGGTTCATGATCCTGCGTCTCTACGGCCCGCTGGAGCCCTGGTTCAACCAGACCTGGCGGCCCGGCGAAATCGAGTTACAGCCGTGATTTCGGCGCGCGCGTTCAGCCTGCAGCTCTGCGGCGCCGGTTCATGCACAGACCCCGGCGGTACCGCCGGTTACGACGGCCGCTCGAACCGCAGCGGAGTTCAGCTCACCAGGCGGTACGCCAAACGTGAATGGCTCTGCGCGATGGTGACACCCGGTCTGAGTGTGCTCGTATCCAGACAGGGTGAAAGGAAGTTAAACAAATCACACAACCAATGTGAGGAGACAGGCATGTCCAGGAAAACACTTAAATCAAGCGTACTTTCTGAAACACGCTTGCAGCGCGGGCTGGCGGCACTTCCGGGCCTCGCGCTGGCCGCTGTGATTGGTATCCCGGCCCAGGGCTTCGCCACAGAGCCCAATCCGGAGCGCAACGCCTACTTCGGCGAGACGCACCTCCACACCAGCTGGTCCTTGGACGCGTGGATATTCGGCAATCACGTCACCGGTCCCGCCGACGCTTACAAGTACGCGAAGGGTGAGACCATCAAGCACCCGCTGGGGTATGACATCACGATCACGACGCCGCTCGACTTCATGGGCGTGACCGACCACTCCGAGTATGTCGGGGTCACCAAACAGGCGAACACACCGGGGTCGTACACCAGCAAGCTGCCCGAGGTCCAGGGTCTGATCATCACTGACCCGAACAGCAAGGAGCAGCAGCAGCGCGCCTTCCTGGCGCTCCTCAAGATTATGACCGGTCCGCCCATCAAGGCATTGATGTCGCCGAAGGTGGCCGGCACCGTCTGGAAGGAGAACAACGACATCGCCGATGCGGCCAACGAGCCGGGCAAGTTCACCGCATTCTGCTCCTACGAGTGGACCTCGATGCCCGACAACCGCAACCTGCACCGCAATGTCTTCTTCCGCGACTGCGCCAAGGTCCCGGTGATGCCGTACTCCGCGCTGGACTCCGTACACCCCGTGGAGCTGTGGAAGTGGATGGACACGCAGCGCAAGGCCGGTAACGAGCTGCTGGCCATCTCGCACAATGCGAACCTCTCCGACGGCTGGATGTACCCCACCGACGTTGACAGCCTGGGACGGCCCATCGACGCTGTCTGGGCCGAGTCGCGCGTGCGCAACGAGCGGCTTATCGAGATGAAGCAGCTCAAGGGCCAGTCCGAGACCCACCCGCTTCTGTCGCCCAACGACGAGTTCGCCAGTTTCGCAATCTGGAGCGTGCTGCTCGGGCTGCCCGCGGATTCCGGGCGCGTCGACAAGATCGTCGGCAGCTACGCACGCCAGGCCCTGAAGGACGGCCTCGCGATGCAGGATAACCGCGGCTACAACCCGTACAAGTTCGGAATGGCGGGAGGCTCCGATTCTCACGACAGTGCGAGCCCCTATCGCCAGGAGAACTTCTTCGGCGGGCACGCGCACGAGGACGGAACCATCGAAACCCGGATGGGCGGCCACAACTTCGCGGGCATCGACGTGCGCTACCTGGAGCCGGGCGGCCTCACGGGCGTGTGGGCGGAGGAGAACACCCGCGCGTCGATCTGGGACGCCATGTACCGCAGGGAGACCTTCGGGGTCAGTGGCCCGCACATCAAGGTGCGCTTCTTCGGCGGCTGGGACTACGATAAAGACGTAGTTGATAAGACCGACTGGGTCAAGAATGCCTATGCCGGTGGCGTGCCTATGGGCGCCGACCTGCCGCCGATGCAGGCCAGGGCACCGACCTTCGTCGTGTGGGCGCTGAAGGACCCGACTGCCGCCAATCTCGATCGCATCCAGATCGTGAAGGGCTGGACCAGGGATGGCCAGAGCTTCGAACATGTCTATGACGTGGCCTGGTCGGGCGACCGCAAACCCGACAAGTGGAGCCACAAGATCCCGCCCATCAAGAGCACGGTGGACATCGACAAGGCGACCTACACCAACAGTGTCGGCTCCGTCGAGCTGAAGACGGTCTGGACCGACCCGGATTTCGACCCGAGCCAGCATGCCTTCTACTACGCGCGCGTCCTGGAGATCGAGACGCCACGCTGGTCGACCATCCAGGCCAGGCAACTCGGCATTGCGCCGCCGGATGTGGTGCCGCCTACCGTGCAGGAGCGCGCCTGGAGCTCGCCCATCTGGTACACACCGACGGACAAGGCCCGCAAGGCGGCGAAGCCGGGGCTCACGGTCGCCGGGCTCAAGGGCAAGGGCGCCACGCAACTGAACCAGCAGCAGGTCGAAGCGCTGATCGTCGGCAAGGCCCACTGGTACCGCAACACCGTGACCGGCGAGCAGTTCAAGGTCAGCTACAGGGAGGGCGGGCAGCACACCGTCTACCACGTCGGCAGGAATTTTGATCTGCCCAGTGAAGTCGGCAACGTCGCCCGCAACGGCTACGAGGGAGCGAGTTCGGGCTATTCGATCAAGGACGGCAAGGTGGTGACGTTCCTCCAGGACCATCCCTTCGAAGTCGCCTTCTACAAGCTCGGCGACACGGTCTACGGGGCACGCAGCAACGAGTTCGGCTACGCCAACTACGAGATGCTGCCCAAGGCGCCTGAGATGATAGCCCCGCTGCCCAAGGCGGTGACAGATAAGTACGGCAAGGAAAACCAGGCCGATTTCCTCCACTACGACAGCGAGGTACAGTCATCCGGTTCCGGTCACTCCAGAGATGAGGCGCATGAGATGTAAACAATCCTGGCGCAGTCGACCGGTACGAGGGTTCTACATCGGGTAGACGGAGCGATTGGGCAAAGTAACACGGAGGGCTTGGAAGGACCCTCCGTTTCTTTGGGTGCAGGCCTGTGTGCCGCGGCTTATTGCCGGACTCCTTGTCCTGACACCTGAGATGCTGTGTGACCCGGGCACATTATATGCTGCCCGTGCCGCACACAGAGGTAATGCCGGTAACTGTTCCCGGCCGCTTTGACGGTATCTTATTCAGGAGCGTGTTTTTGTGATTGCAACTTTGATCAAGCGCCTGTTACGCGAACCCCTGTTGCACTTCATGGTGCTCGGCACCGCGCTGTTCATCGGCTACGCGTATCTGAAGCCTGACGTCGGGGTCAAGCCGCCTCACCAGATCGCCCTGACGGTCGACGAACTCGCACAGCTGGAAATGCTGTTCGAGTCGCAGTGGCATCGTCCGCCGACCCCCGAAGAATTCTCCGGTATGGTAGAGACCAAGATCCGGCAGGAGGTCCTCTACCGCGAGGCGCTGGCGATGGGCCTCGACAAGAACGACGAGATCGTGAAACGCCGCATGGCGCAGAAGATGCAGTTTCTCGCCGAGGACATGGCTGCCGCCCACGAGCCTGCCACCGAGGAACTGAGGGCCTGGTACGTAGAGAACAGCGACAAGTTCGCGCTGCCGAGCCGGGTAAGCTTCCGCCACCTGTACTTTTCTCCGGATCGCCGCGGAGATCAGGCGTACGATGACGCGGTAGCCGGCCTCGCCGAGCTGGCCGGCCAGTCCGTTGACTCGGAGCTCACCGAATCACTCGCCGATCGTTTCATGTACCAGGATTATTACGCTGACCAGACGTCGGTATCGCTGGCCAAGGACTTCGGGCCGCAGTTCGCGGTGGCTGTCTCGAAGCTCACGCCCGACTCCTGGCAGGGGCCTATCGAGTCCGGCTATGGCTGGCACCTTGTCTATGTCGACTCCCTCATTCCGGGTAGGGTCCCGGCCTTCGAGGAGGTTGAGCAGGATGTAAAGATCGCCTGGCTCGGTGCACAGAAAGAAGCCGCCTGGAAGAAGGCCTACCAGGACATGCGAGCCAAGTACACCTTGCTGCTGCCAGTGCCGACCGATAACGCGACAGTTTCGTCAACCGGAGCGGTGCCTTCCGGGACGGACACGCTTGTGCAAGATAGGGGATTGCCCCTTTGAGCCGTTTCTTTTGCGCTGTCTGCTGGCTACTCACCGGCCTGGTCGTTTTGCTTACGTCCATTCCGGCCGCCATGGCGCACGAATCGCGTCCAGCCTATCTGGAACTGCATGAGACGGCACCAGGCCAATACACCCTGTTATGGCGCACACCGATGAAGACGGGCAGGCGCCTGCCGGTCGTGCTGCAGGTGCCGGACGGCGTGAGGAACCTGAAAGACCCCCTGTTGCAGGAACTTGCCGATTCCCGACTCGAGCGGCGCTGGATCGATGCCGGCCCCGAGGGGCTGGCCGGCAAGCGCATCGAATTCCCCGGCCTTCAGTTCACCATTACCGATGTCGTGATCCGGGTCAGCCTGCTGGACGGCCGGAGCTGGATGGCGATCGCCAGACCCTCGCACCCCTGGTTGGAAATCGGGGCTGCCCCTGAGCTGTCGGACGTTGTCCTGGATTTTATCAAGCAGGGAACCTGGCACATCCTGTCGGGTCCGGATCACCTGCTTTTCGTGTTCGGGCTGTTGCTTCTCGTTGGCACTCCGTTGATGCTGGTGAAAACCATTACGGCCTTCACCGTCGCGCACAGCATCACCCTGGCAGCGGCCACCCTGGGCTACGTGCAACCGCCGGCGCCTCCGATCGAGGCAGGCATCGCGCTGTCCATCCTTTTCCTGGGCGCCGAGGTCCTCCGCGCCCGTCGAGGAGAAACGAGCCTGTCCATCCGACACCCCTGGATCGTGGCCTTTGCCTTCGGGTTGCTGCACGGCTTCGGCTTCGCAAGCGCGATGTCGGCGGCGGGCTTGCCGAGCGCGGATGTCCCGCTTGCGCTCGTGTCGTTCAATGTGGGTGTCGAACTCGGTCAGCTTGCCTTCGTGGCAGTCGTATTGCTCCTGGCACGTGGCTGGCGCGCGCTCGCAATCAACTGGCCCAGGCCGGTTGAACTGCTGCCAGCCTACGCCGTGGGTTCCCTCGGCGCATTCTGGCTGATCCAGCGCCTGGTCGCGATCTAGGCGTTCACAGCGGTTATGGCATGCTGGGTAGTAACTCGGAATCAATGGGCTACTGACTGCGCATTCCGCTGCTGTGGCCGCGCGCATGTGGTTCATTTCCGTTTGAGCAAAAACGTATGACATGGGGGTGATGATTATGACTTCGATGGAAGAAATCGAGATGGAGAAACGCCGCAAGGCACTGGACAAAGACGTCAACTCACTGGTGGATAAATATCTCAGGGCGATGGAATGGGACATCCCGGAGGCCGATGAGGCCAGGGGACGGCAACTGATCCTGGACGAAATCAGGCAGGCGATCGGACGCATCGAAAACCAGTCCTGAGGCACTGCAATATCATAGGTAGACTCCATGCCGGGTCCGCAGCGTAAATTGGAATATCGTTCGAATATGAACAGGGAGTCCGGAGCGATGTGCCGATGCCGGTTGAGGATTGGCAAACTGCCCATGCGGTCACCCACGTTGGTGGCGGCCCCGCAGTTCACCGGCAAGCTCGGTTCAACGTGGTGATGCACAACGTTCCTGAAAATCGCTCATCGGACCCACTGGAGGCGCAGCGCTCACTGCTGCTGATGAGTCTTCTCGCGGTGGCGACCGGCATTATCGCCGGCTCTACCGGTGCGGTCCTGACAGGCATCATCATGATAACGGAGATGACTCAGGATCACCGGGTGATGCGGCCTCTCATACTGACGACCTCCGTAGCGTACGCCGTACGCAGGACCCTCATGGAAGGGGACATTTACACCATGAAACTGGTTGCTCGCGGGCATCCTGTGCCGGTGGGTTTCTGCCGGCCATCCGTCGCCGGTCTGCGGATCCGCGACCTGATGGACAAGGACATGGCCGGGAAGGCCGAGGACGAGTTGCAGCCAATCGCAAAGTCGGGCATAAAGGCAAGCGATGGTCGCAGTGAGCGGATTAAACAATGATCGGTCTTTCGCCTGCTCGATCGCGACGTTCAAAGGCAAGGGGAGCGGTTTCCCCATCGACCCGGAGGCGAGGCGGCAGGTTCTTCCCCGGGTAGGACCGCACCAACGGGATCGGTGACACCGCCGGCACAGTACAACTGATCGGCATATAATGCGCCGGCCCTCACAAGGAGATCCAATGCTGGGATTTGAACTTGACATCTGGGACTACCTGACCTTCTTGACGGGCCTCGTCGCCGCCATCTCGGCGATCGTGATCCTGCTGTGGGTCGCGGGGCTGCCGGGCCAGATCGCCATTGCCCGCAAGCACCCGGAGGCCGAGGCGGTGAAGATCATGGGCTATGCGGGGTTCCTGGCGGTGGTGCCGTGGATCCAGGCCTTCATCTGGGCGTTCAAGCCGACCGATGTCGTGGACATCCGGCGTTTCCCTGCCGAGGAGGCGAGGGCGACCGAGGAGGAGATCGCCCGTCTCAAGGGGGCAGCTGACAAGAAGCAGACGAAGGCGCCGGCGGGAGACAAACCGACGCCGGACAGCGACACGAAAGTCTGAGGAGGAGATAACATGCTGCTGGGTTTCGTCCTGCTTTTCGTGTATGCCCTTGCGGTGTGGCTCACGTTCTTCAAGTTCAAATGGATGAAGTTCAATCTCACCTGGGGCTTCGTCACGGCGTTTGTCGGGGTGCATCTGCTGCTGATCTTCCTGATCGGTCTGCGCTTCGTGACGCCGTACTCGACCGACGCGAAGATGATTCAGCACACCATCCAGTTGACCCCGCGCCTGTCTGAACCGACGCTGGTCACCGATGTGCTGGTAGAGCCGAACGTGCCGGTGAAGAAAGGGCAGCCGCTGTTTCAGTTCGACCGCCGGCCCTACGAGTACAAGGTCAGGGAACTCGAGGCGGAGCTTGCCAAGGCGAAGCAGGACGTAAAGGTGCTGAAGGCCGACACGGAGGTCTCGGCGCAGAAGATAGTCAAGCTGAAAAGCGACATGACCTACGCGCGCTATCAGCAAAAGCTTTCGACCGATCTGGCCGGCCGCGGTGCCGGTCCGGAAGAAGACGCGCAGAAATGGACCGCGCAGGTTGCCGCCGACGAGGCCGGCATCAAGGAGGCGCAGGCCGAGCTTGTGCGGGCAGAGTTGCAGTACAATTCCGAGATAAACGGCGTCAACACGAGCGTCGCCACCATTGAGGCTCAGCTCGACCTGGCGCGCTTCTACCTTGACAACACCCTGATGGTGGCGCCGGAGGATGGCTATATCATCAACCTGCAGGTGCGTCCCGGCATGGTCGCCGGCGAGGTTCGGTTCGGCGCCATCGCCTCGTTCATCTGCGATGCCGATCGTTACCTGCTCGCCAACTATTTCCAGGAAAACCTCAAGTACGTGAAGACGGGGCAGGAGGCCGAGATCGCGATCGACCTCTATCCGGGTCAGATCTTCACGGGCAAGGTCGAGGCGATCTGGCAGGGCAGCGGGGCGGGACAGATGTTGCCGAGCGGCCAGCTGCCGGCTTTCACCTATGAGCCGACCGAGATCCCGCAGGGCCAGTTCGCGGTGGCGATCCGCCTCGACGGGGCGGATCAGTCGAAGTTCCCGATCGGGACGCAAGGGCGCGCGGCGATCTATACCAACCCGTCCAGCGGCTTCGTGGCGCTGCGCAGGATCGGCATCCGCGCCTATAGCTGGTTAAACTTTATATATCCGTTCTCCGGCTGATGCGTGGAATCGGCAGCATCGTCATCCTCAACCTGGCGCTTGCCGGGTGCGCGCTGCAGACGCCACCGACCCAGACCGAGGTGCTCAATCAGGCACTGCCCAAGGGGACGCAGATTCCACCCGCGTGGAAAGCCGACGCAAAGACCGGCGCGGTCACCGATGACTGGCTGAAGTCGTTCAATGACCCGGTGCTCGATACCATCGTTGCCGAGGCGATGGCGAACAACCCAGACTTGCGCCAGGCGGCGGATCGCGTGGCGATCGCCCGCCAGGCCATCATCGTGGTCGGCGCGCAACTGCTACCGCAGATCGGCGGGCAAGCTGGCTTGAAGAAGACCCACGACTTCGGTAACGAGGACGACGTCAAGCACACCTTTGAACATAAGTATGC
>JBAVKA010000049.1:0-6813 GCA_049688075.1 Gammaproteobacteria bacterium | reverse complement strand
ATTCACCTCGCGCAGCACCTCGGCGACCGAACCGGCCGACACCGTGATCGTGCGGTTCTCGAGCAGCGGGAAGAACCGGTACAGGTGGCGGGTCATGGTCACCGTGGGCATGCGGCTTACCCGAAGCGGATCGAGTACACCGGTGGAAAATTGTTGCCCAGGCATTGCCAGGACTCGCCCCGGTCTTCCGACAGGTAAACGTTGCCGGTCGTGCTGCCGAAGCACAGCGTGTCGCCCGCCACGTCGAGGCCGTGCCGCAGCACGATATCGTAGGCATTGTCCTGCGGCAAACCTTCGGTGAACGCCTGCCAGGACTGTCCGCCATCTGATGTGCGCGCCACGAACAGGCCACCCTCGATCGCCATACGTGCCATGTCCGAGCGTGCGGGTACGACCCAGGCGGTACGACCGTCCTGCGCATCGGCCGCGACCGGAAAGCCGAAATGCACGCCGGCCTCCGGCACGCTGACCTTGTGCCAGTGCTGCGCGCCGTCATCGCTGTAGAACACACCGCAGTGGTTCTGCTGCCAGAGGTGATCCGGCTGCCCGGCACATGCTGTCACGAAATGCGGATCGTGACACCACTCCGCTTCCGGGTCCGGGCTGTAGTCATTCGTCATGCCGCGACTGCGGCCTTGCCAGGTGCGGCCGCCGTCGGTGGTCTCGATCACCCCGGCCGTGGATACGGCAACGTGAATATGATCCAGGTTGCGCGGGTCGACGATGATCGAATGGATGCCCGGCTCGAACACGCCGTAGTCGATACTCGCCGGCGTACCCATCCAGCGGTTCTCACTGGTCGCATCACCGGCGAACAGGTCGCCGCCACGACTCTCGTGATTCCACAGTGGCCGGTTGAGTTCCCAGCTGTCGCCGTCATCGTCGCTGATGAACAGGCCGCCGGGGATGGTGCCGGCATACAGCCTGCCAGGCTGGCCGGCACTGCCAAAGGCAAGATTCCAGATCTTGTAGACCGTGGCGGCCGCGTACTCGGGCTTGCCTGTCGGCGCTGCAGGGTCAAAATCGGGAGTCGGCAGGACCTTGACAATGTAGCGCGCCCCTTGCGGATACTTCAGCGACAGCACTTCTTCCCAACTGGCGCCGCCATCGCGCGAACGGGACAGCTTGGGTCCCCAGTGGCCATGGTCCAGGGATGACCACAGGGTGCCGTCTCGTGGATCGCGCGCCGCGTAGCACACGGGTATTCCCTCGTGTGCGATCGGCCGCGGGCGCCAGGCGCCATTGGCACGATCGAATATCACAGTGCCCTTGCGCGTACCGAGCAGGATCATGTTCGACATGGAATTGCCCTCTCCTGTACCTGATTTATCCCTAACCACGATACTATAGGAGTAGATGACGGGGATAGCAGGTGCGATTCAATACTGGAGGTGAACCGGCGTCAGATCCAGGCTTGGCAGTATTTGGCAGAACTGCAAGCCGAAACTTGTCAGATATGTTGTGTTGTCATTCCGGCCTGATGAGCGCAGTGAAAGTGAGCCGCAATCCGGCATCTTGAAAGCAGGAGTAAACGTGGTCTGTCCCCGATTTCCCCTTTTTCCGCACCTTTGTCGGCAGGAATACTGTTATTCCCGCCGCGTGTGGCTAAGATGTGACTGATGGCTCGGCAAGTACATGGCACAAGTTAACTAATTACATAAACATAAAATTATATCTATATGTATTTTATAAAAACAAAATTATCCTGGCGGTATGCAAATGTCTTTTTGCTGGTGGTGGTCATGCTGGGTGGTGTGCCGGCAGCCGCTGCGGAGTACCTCAGTCCGGACACCATCGAAGGTGCGGTCACCATCGATTCCGAGCAGTTGATCACGCTGGTGGTGGAACATCAGGATACGGTCCTGATCGACTCCCGCGTCGGGACAGACCGTGCCGATGGCTATATCGAGGGATCGGTGCACCTCGTCGATTCGAAGACGGACTGTGATTCGCTCGCCCGGCTGATCGGAACGCGCACGACACCGGTCATTTTTTACTGCAACGGCGTCCACTGCGATCGCAGCGGCCGGGCGGTCGGGATCGCCGTTGCCTGCGGATACCGGGTCGTGTACTGGTTCCGGGGCGGCATCGAGGAATGGCGGGCGAAGAAATTTCCCCTGATCCAGAATGTTCCCGGTGAGGACTGATGAAACGATTTCCTATCAATCTGCTCACCGGCCTCGTGCTCAGCATCCTGCTGCTCGGTGTCATCAGTGCGGCGGCGATACTGATCACGACCCGCATCTACCGTGATCTGACCTTTGATTTCGAGCGCCAGTACCTGAGCCGGCTGCTGGCCATCAAGTCCTCGGATATCCTGCTGCAGCTCGAACACAATGCCTTCCAGCTGGGACTCCGGATCCAGGCCAGCGAGGACTTCAAAACGGCAGTGGTGGCGAATGACGAGTTCGTGCTTTCCTCCGAACTCGGACAACAATTCAAACAGGGCCTGATCACGGCGAATACCGTCACGGCGGTGGGTCTCTATGCCTTCGATCTGGAGTTCAACCTGCTGGGCGCGGCGTTGCGCGATACTTACAGCCCGGATGGCGGTCCCGTCCTGTGTTCGGACCTTGTGAGCAAGGCGCGCATACGGGAGGGGCCGAGACGCCTGCAACCGGCGACGGAACTCTGCCTGTCCGGGAACCGGCCTTATCAGGCCGTGATCATTCCGGTCGGCGGGCTCAATCCAAGCGGCTATCTGCAGGTTGTCTCCGATCCTGTTCCCGCGCTTTACCGTCTCGACAAGGTGCTCAATATGCCCATCCGGATCCAGTTGCCCGATGAAACCCGTCTCTACGAAACGCCGGGCTGGGAAGAAATCCCGACGGCGAGCACCGTGGTCTCCGATTTCATCGTGCACACGAATGATTCGCGCCCGGCCATCAGGATCGCGGCCGCCAGGAATGCCGATGCGCTGGTGGACAAGCTCGACCAGACCGATACCCGGTTGATCGCCGTCGTCATCGCTATCATCCTGGTCAGTGTCGCGACGGCGCTCTGGTTCGTGAAGTACTCGGTGTTCAAACCACTGCAGGAATTGAGTAACCGGCTCCGGGGCGGACATCTGGGCAGCGGCGATGCGGGCAGTGACATACCGATCGCGCTGGCGCCCGCTGCACCGGCCAGCTTCCAGGCGCTTGGGGAGCTCTATGAAACGTTGCGGGATATGGCAATACGTGACCCGCTGACCGGCACCTATAACCGGGCTCTGCTGGAAGACCGCCTGAAACAGGCTATCGCCGAGCACCGCAGGACGCCGACCGTTACCGCCGTCATGCTGGTCGATCTGGTGCGCTTCAAGTACGTCAACGATCTGCTGGGGCATCATATTGGCGATGTGGTGCTCAAGCAGGTGGTGGAACGTATGGCGGGCGTGCTGCGCGAGTCCGACACGTTGGGACGCCTGGGCGGCGACGAGTTCGCCATTATCCTGGCGGATACCGACGGGGCGCAGGCGTGTCAGGTTGCGCAGAAAATCATGCATGCCATGGAGTCTGAATTCGAGGTGGAAAACCACACGCTGTCCGCCTCGGTTTCGATCGGCATCGCCCTGATGCCCCAGCATGGCGAAGAGGTCGACACCCTGCTGCGTCATGCCGACTATGCCATGTACGCAGCGAAAAAGACGCAGTCCGACTATACGATTTACAACCCGAACATTACCGAAGAGGCCACCATGGCCAGGATGGCGCTGGACGGCGTACTGAACGAGAATATCGAACGCAACGACCTGTTCCTCGTCTACCAGCCCGTTATCGATTTCCACACCGGTCAGGTGAGTTACCTCGAGGCGCTGGTGCGCTGGCGGCAGGCCGACGGCCAGGTACTGCTGCCCGAGACCTTTATCCGTGTGGCTGAACAAAGCGGGCTGATACGCCTGCTCTCGGAATGGATCATCAACACGGCATGCCGGGAACTGGTCCGTCTGCAGCAGGTCAGCCCCGGGCTGCGCGTGGGCATCAACCTGTCGATGCACAACCTGCACGACTACAAGTTGACGCAGGTTATCGGAAAGGCACTGGAGCGTTACCGTCTGGAGCCCGCTTTCCTGCTGCTCGAGATCACCGAGACCGGGGTCATGATGGATCCAAACCAGGTCATCGAGATCCTGAACCAGCTCAGTTCCATGGGACTGACCCTTTCGATAGACGATTTCGGCACCGGTCATTCATCGCTGGCCTACCTCAAGCGCCTCCCGGTGCATACGCTCAAGGTCGACAAGTCGTTCGTTACCGACATGGATTCCGATGACGACAATGCCTCGATTGTTAACGCCACCATCGATCTGGCCCACAACCTGGGACTCACCGTGACGGCTGAGGGTGTGGAAACGCGTCTGGTCCACGATTTGCTGAAGGGTATGGGGTGTGACTACTACCAGGGCTATTATGTTGGAGAACCCATGGAGAGCGCCGATATCATTGACTGGCTGAACGAGAGACGCCTGACCCGGTTAAACCGGGAAGGGGCGAGGAGGGAATGATGGTCGGGAAGGCGATGGTCTTGTGCGCGGCGCTGCTGCTGGCGTCCTGCGGCGACGGTGGTGGTTCCGCCGATTCCCGGGACAATCCGCCCCCTGACGGCAACCACGTGTGGAAATCGCAGACCGACATGCTCGACAAGGCGAGAGCGATCGAGGACACGGTCATGGAACAAAGCGCCAATCAGCGCCAGACGATCGATGAGATGGCGCGCTAAGCAGGCTCTGGTCTCCTGCCAGTTGCCTGCCGTGAGTTGATATGAGCGAAATCATCACCCTGACGAGTGGACTGGAGCAGGTCGGGAAGACCCATCTGGGTATCAATATCGCCCTTGAACTGGCCAGAAAGGGCTATGGTGTCGGCTACTATCACGAGGGCGGCGGCCAGCGGCCCCTCACTCAGCTGTTGCAGCTGCGCCAGCGTTCCACACCGAAGCATCCGGACGGAAAGACCGGCGTTACCTGCCATGGCTATCAGGGCATCGACATCATCGCATCCCGTATCCCGCCCTCGCGCTGGAATCGCCTGGACCAGGAAGAACTTGCCTCGCTGGTTGCCAACCACGAGGTATGGTCCGGCTACGATGATCTCGTGATCGATACCTCCGGCATGTCACCGCGCGCTGTCATTGCCTGCTGCAACCTGTCCCGCCGCGTACTGCTGGTGGTGACTCCCGATCCAGGGTCTCAGGCGGGTGCGTTTGCACTGCTCAGGATTCTGCGCCTCAACGACTGCGACAGTCCGGTGACGCTGGTTGTCAATCAGGTGGATGAAGCCGCACAGGCCGCCGCCATCCATGCACGCTTTTCGGAAAAAACGCGGCACTATCTGGGACTGGAAGTTCCCCTGCTTGCGGCGGTCGTCCGCGATGAACATGTGCAGTCCGCCACGCGCCACAAGCAGTCATTCACCTCGATGTTCCCCGAGTCGATGGTGTCCGAATGCCTCGTCAAACTGGTTGAGAATCTGCTGGATACGCGTTCCAGCGTCGCGGATCATGCCGGGTTGCCGGAGTTCTGGAAGAACCTGGCCGAGGGCATGCACCTGCCCGTGCGTCTGCCCGGCAATGCGAACCTGGCGGAATTTGAACCGGCCGATGACGTGACGACGCAGGACGGTGCGCAGCCAGGCGTTAACGATATCCGGGCCGAAGCGACCCTGCTGCGTTTCGAGGGCCCTCTTGGAAGGATGGGCAGCGTCCTGGAGAACTTCTCGGGCGTGATGCACTTCCTGGCCGATGACATGCAGGCATTTCATGACCGGCTGGAAGATGTGCACAGCGATGCCTACCAGGGTGCGGAATGGTCCACGCCGGATGGCGGCATTCTTGAAATGACGCTGGCGGCGATCCTGGACACGCTGCGGCATTGCGTCAGCCGCCAGCAACAGGTCTGTTTCCAGGTCGAGGAGGATCCGGTCAGCGGGGAGGAGCTCAACTGGCTGGCGCCGGGATATTACATCAAGTACGTGCTCGTCCTGCCGGGGCAGGACGACATCATCGGCAGGGTAGAACAGGAGATGGAACGGGTGCCTCGCTTGCAGCTCAGCAAGGGCCATGACGGCGAGTGTATCTGCGAGGTGATCTCGAGCGCCCGCGATGCCTGTCTCAGCGTGATTCATACACCGCAGGGGGAACTCCGCGTCAATTACTGGCACCGGCCGGACCGGCGCAAGCGCCTGCGGCTGGAGGAAACCGTGAAGGATATTCCGTCCGGCAGGGGACGGGATCGCGAGTCGTCGAGCAAGCTGCTGCACTGAAGCGATCGCAGAGCAGGGTGAAGCGGATGATCACGCCGCCGCGCGATCATCCGTTTGAGAACCTACTGGCCGGTGATCTCGATCTTCGCCGCTTCCCGGACCTGCTGGATGTGCTGCTGCAACTGCTGGTTCGCCACCAGCACCTTGAGACGATCCTTGATGTCATCGAATGCGGGCGGGGTGCTTTCCCGCGTGTCTTCGAGCAGGATCACGTGCCAGCCGAACTGGGTCTGCACCGGCGCTTCGGTATAGCTGCCCTTTTTCAGTCCGGCGAGGGCATCGGCGAACGGCTGAACCATCTGGGTGGTGGAGAACCAGCCGAGGTCACCGCCTTCTGATGCCGAGGTATCGGTTGACTTCTCCCTGGCCAGGGCGCTGAAGTCGCCGCCCTTGTCGAGCTCGCTAATGATCTCTTCGGCCTCTTCCTGCGTCTTTACGAGAATATGTCGTGCGTTGTATTCGGTTCCGGGCTTGCCAATTTCCTTGTCGTAGACTTCCCTGGCCTGCTCGTCGGTGACGGGATTGTTCTGCACGAAGTCCCTGATGGCGGCACCGGCAAGCAGGGTGCGCG
>JBAVKA010000048.1:0-6334 GCA_049688075.1 Gammaproteobacteria bacterium | reverse complement strand
ATCGTGATATCCCCGCGGCTATAGCGGATCAATTTGCGAGTTTGCAGTGCCGTGGCGGCCCTGGTGACACCGACACGACGCACGCCCAGCATGTAAGCGAGAAATTCATGCGTGACATGGAACGCGTTTGAGTGCGCCCGGTCCTGTGTCATCAGGAGCCAACGGGCGAGACGCGACTCCACCACATGAAAGCGGGTACAGGCGGCGGTTTGTGCGAGCTGACCCATCATCACATAGAGGTAATGCTTCAGCCCCCGTTGCAGTGCGGGGCTCTGCGCGAGTTCGCGCCGAAACGGCGCGGCGTTCATGCGCAGCGCCGGGCCTTCACCCTGCACCACGGCGTGCAGAGGTGATCTATCCACATCGAGTATGAGGGGGATCCCGAGCATGCCTTCGTCGCCGACCAGGCCAACCTCCAGGCTGTAACGATCATTCATCGGTTTTGTCAGGGATATGAATCCTTCCGTGGGAAAGTAGACGTGGCGAATGCGCTCGCCGGGTTCGGCCAGGACCTCGGCAAATGCCAGTTCGACCGGTTTGCAGCCTGACAGAAAACGCAGACGGTCCTTGCGCGGCAAGGCAGCAAGCAGACGATTGGTAGCCGGGGCAGGCCTGGTGAGCGGCACGAACTCTCCTGGTGTCTGAAGCGCCGGCAAACGGTACACGGAAAGCCAGCAGTGCAATCCCGATGTCGAATGCGAACCCAGAGCAAACGGCTTTACGAGAATGGATTTTTACAGTTTGGAGTGAAACCTGACGGTTGTCTGGACGGTAGCGTACATAGCACGCTTTCCGGGCCATGAAACCCAGACATGGGAGCGGCACGGCAATATCCCGCCGAGCGGTTCACGCAAGTAAGATCTCGCCGAGTCTTTTACGGTGAAGGTCCTGAGCCCTGACCTTGAGTTGCAGCAATGGATGTTTGTTCGACACGGTCCATTTTGACCTTGATGACCTCAAAAGCGCCATAACAGCGTAAGATCATCGCGATCGAGAGCTTACTGGCCCATGGGTTGAAAACCGTGGCATGAGTTTTCGGCGAACACAGGTCGTAAGGCCGGCGCTACACCGTGCGCCCCGGGCCAGAGCGAGGAGAATGTCATAATCATCAAAGAGTTTCGTGTTTCGTCGCGCGCGCGCAAAGCGCTGCGTAACGACCGGGATACCGAGTTGCTGCGCGCGGAGTTGTTCAGCATCGAGCAACTGAAGCGTCACGCGGTAACGCTGGCTGGCCAGCATGACATCGATCCGCGGCGGGGGCCTGACAGGTTGCTGCCACGCCTGGCGGACAATGCGCGGGTGCTGCTGGCGGCGTACGCGGTCGTGGCAGCCGCAGCCTCTCCGGGACAACGGATTTCACCGGCAGAGGCCTGGCTGCTCGACAATTACTATCTCATCGAACGGCAGATCGGACTGGTGCGCCGGCTTTTGCCGCGCGGGTATAGCCGGCAGTTGCCGCGACTTGCTGACGGCCTGGCCGCCGGTTTCCCCCGCATCTATGCCCTGGCGCTGGAGCTGATCTCGCACATGGACGGTCGCATCGACAGCGACAACGCCACCGGGTTCATCGCCGCCTACCAGAGCGTTGAACCACTGAAGCTGGGCGAATTGTGGGCATTTCCGATCATGCTGCAGTTGGCGCTGCTGGAGAATATCCGCCGTATCGGGGTGCGTATCGCCCGTCGGCGAGAGGAGCGCGACGCGGCCATCACCTGGGCAGACCGCATGCTTGTGACGGTCGAGAGTGAACCGAATCAGCTTATCCAGTTGCTGGCCGAGTTTGCCAATGCCGATGTGCCGCTGACCGCGCCGTTTGTGGAGGAGTTTTATGCACGACTCCAGGCACAGGGGCCCGCCATGGCGTTCGTTCAGACCTGGGTTGAGCACAAGTTGCTTGAACAGGGTGTGACCGCAACGCAGTTGTCAGGGGCGGCCGCACGAACGGGCGCGACCAACCAGATCTCTATCGCCAACAGTATCAATAGCCTGCGCTTCATCGACGAGATGGACTGGAGAGATTACGTCGAGTCGCTCAGTGTCGTCGAACAGACCTTGCATGAAGACCCGGCGGAGATGCACGCCAGGCAGGATTTCGCTACCCGCGACCGTTACCGGCATGCCATCGAAGACGTGACCAGGGGTTGTCCGCGCCGTTCGTGCAGTGAGTCGGTGGTGGCGCGCGAAGCCATTGCGCTCGCGCAGACTGCCGCGGAGCGATTGGGTGCCAGTGACCGCAGCGCGCATGTCGGATACTACCTGATCGATCACGGACGGCCCCTGCTGGAACGTGCGGTCGGCAGTCGTTTGTCGTGGCGCAGACGCGTCAGCCGGGCGAACCGGGAATTTCGCCTGTTCCTTTACCTCGGTCCCATCCTGTTGCTCACGCTACTTTTGACATTGGTCGTGCTGTCGCCTTTCGGCGGCTTCGTGCCGGGCGACTGGCGCTACTGGTTTTTTGCAATCACCGGCCTCATTGGCGCCTCGGCGCTGGCCGTCCCGCTGGTGAACCTGCTGGTAACGCGTGTCCTGCCGCCGCGCGCGTTGCCACGCCTGGATTTTTCGAAGGGCATTCCACCGGCTCACCGCGCCATGGTGGTCGTTCCCACCTTGCTGGGCACGATGCAGGATATCGATGGTCTTCTCGAAGCACTGGAGATCCGCTATCTCGGTAATCGTGATCCCAATCTGTTCTTTGCCTTGCTGACGGATTTTCGTGATGCGCCCGAGCGCACGCTGCCGGAGGATAACGCGCTGCTCGCCCACGCGCGTGCAGCTCTCGAAGTGCTCAACGAGGCCTACCGGGAAGACCGCCCGTGCATCTTCTATCTGTTTCATCGCACCCGGTTGTGGAATCCGGTCGAACGGGTGTGGATGGGATATGAGCGCAAGCGCGGCAAACTGGAGCAGTTCAATGCCTTGCTGCGGGGAGAAGGGGAAAGGGCATTTTCGGATATTGTCGGCGATACGTCCCTCTTTGCTTCGATCAGGTACGTCATTACCCTGGATACCGACACGCAACTGCCCCGCGACGCCGCGCGCACACTGACAGGCACCATCGCCCATCCGCTCAATCGGCCGGTATACGATGCCGACAAGGGCCGCATTGTCGAAGGTTACGCGATCCTGCAACCACGCGCGTCGATCAGCCTGACCAGTGCAGGCCAGTCCCGGTTTGCAAAACTGTTCTCGGGCGAGTCCGGCATCGATCCCTATACGCGCCAGGTATCGGATGTCTACCAGGATATCTTCGGGGAGGGGTCGTTCATCGGCAAGGGTATCTACGATGTGGACGCGTTTCGTCTGGCCGTCGATGGGCGCTTTCCGGAGAATCTCATTCTCAGTCACGATTTGCTGGAAAGCGGGTATGCGCGGTCGGCGCTGGTGACCGATGTCGAACTCATTGAAGAACACCCCTCCAGTTATGCCATCGAGGCCAGCCGGCGACACCGATGGATACGCGGCGACTGGCAGCTTGCCGGCTGGCTGTTCCCGCACGTGCCCGGACCGCCCCTATCAAATGAATCGATCGGATCCAATAGATCGAGATCGAAGCGGCAACCGAACCCGCTCACCGCCTTGTCGGTGTGGAAAATCGCCGACAACCTTCGACGCAGCCTTGTGCGGCCGGCGCTGCTTGCCGTGCTGGCCGGTGGCTGGCTGTTTGGTCCAGGTCCGGCATGGTTCTGGGCACTGCTGGTCGCGGGTGTGGTGTTCCTGCCTGCCATGCTGGGAACTGTAATCGAGCTCATACGCAAGCCTCAGGATCGTGATTTGCTGGTGCACCTGATGCTGACGGGAAAATCCGCGGGCCGCCCCATGGTGCTCGATTTGCTGACGCTGGTCTTCCTGCCCTACGACACGCTGATTTGCCTGGATGCGATACTGCGCTCGGGTATACGGATGCCGTTCACCCGCCGCGGATTGTTGCTCTGGCAACTGCCCTCCTACGCACGCCGCAACGCGCGCCGCACGCCGGCCAATTTTTTCAGGGAGATGTGGATCGCACCGGCTGTGGCGGTGGTACTGGGCCTGTATTTGACATGGGCACAGTGGCAAACTCCCTCGGCAGAGTGGCTCGTCTGGGCGCCCGTCCTGTTGCTCTGGCTGGCGTCGCCCGTCGTCGGTTGGTGGATCAGCACACCGCTGCGGTCGCCGGTACCGAATTTGTCCGACAGTCAACGGACGTTCCTGCGCGCGTCTGCCCGGAGAACGTGGCGCTTCTTCACGGAATTCGTTGGTCCGCAGGACCACTGGCTGCCGCCCGATAATTTCCAGGAATTCCCGGCGCCACTCATCGCCTCACGGACCTCGCCCACGAACATCGGCATGGCGCTGCTGGCGAACCTGGCAGCTTACGATTTCGGTTACCTTTGCGCCGGTGAATTCCTGCGTCGCACCGGGAACACCTTGGCGACGATGGAAAAACTGGAACGTTATCGGGGTCATTTTTACAACTGGTACGACACGCGCTTGCTGAAAGCGCTCCGCCCGCAGTACATCTCCTCGGTGGACAGCGGCAACCTGGCCGGCAGCCTGTTCACCCTGCAGGCGGGACTGGCGGAGTTGAAAGATCAGCCGGTGCTGTCAGCAAACGCGTTTCAGGGGCTGCGGGACACCTTGCAGGTTATTACTGAACTCCTGCCGGCGTCATCAGCTCCCGATCTTGAGAAGCAGATCGGGGTTCTGCAGGACATTCTCCAGTCAGCCACGCTGATCGGGCAGCCACAGACACTCGCTGCCGCGGATAGCCTGCTGGACGAGATTCAGCGTGCCGGCGGGGAGCTGGCTGCAGGGTTTCCGGCGGATAGTACTATCGATGGCGAACTGTCTGACTGGACGCAGGCATTCGACCGGCAATTCCATGCACTTCGGGATGAGCTGGGGCTGCTGGCGCCCGAGCCATCGAACTTCACCCATATCCCGACACTGGCGGAATTGGCCAGAACGGGTGCAACCGGGGCAGTCGAGGTGTCAGTGTCAGGTTACCAGGTCGCGGTGGAGCGGCTCAGAATGATCGAGGATCTAATCGATCGTTGCCGCGAACTGGCAGTGATGGATTTTGGTTTTCTCTACGATACCTCGCGCGACTTGCTGGGCGTGGGTTACGACGTGGGCGAACGGCGCCGCGATCCTTTCTGCTACGACCTGCTGGCATCCGAAGCGCGCCTGGCCAGCTTCCTGCTCATCGCGCAGGGACAGGTCCCGCAGAAACACTGGTTCGCGCTCGGCCGCCTGCTGACAAGCCAGGGCGGCGACGTGAGCCTGATTTCGTGGAGCGGTACGATGTTCGAGTACCTGATGCCGCAGCTGATCATGCCGAGTTACGAGAACACCCTGCTGGATCACACCTGCAAGGCCGCGGTGTCGCGCCAGATCGAATACGGCCGGCAACGTGCCGTGCCCTGGGGTATTTCCGAATCCTGCTACAACGCTACCGACATGCACCAGGTCTATCAATATCGGGCATTCGGCGTGCCCGGACTCGGCTTCAAGCGCGGGCTGGGCGACGACCTGGTCATCGCGCCTTACGCCAGTGCGCTGGCGCTGATGGTGAAGCCCATGGAAGCGTGCCGCAACCTGCAGACGCTGGCCGGCAACGGGTTCCTCGGCGACTACGGGTTCTATGAGTCGGTCGATTACACGCCATCGCGCGTGCCACCGGGCAAGCATTATGCCATCGTGCGCAGCTTCATGGCGCATCACCAGGGCATGAGCCTGCTGGCCTTCGATCAGGTATTGCTCAACCAGCCGATGCAGCGCCGCTTCATGTCCGACCCGCTGGCACGGGCAACGGAACTGTTGCTGCAGGAGCGGGTGCCGAAGCAGGGCGCCACGTTGCATCCGCATGCGGCTGAAGTGAGCGCCGCCGACCGTCCCGCCGCCGGGGAAGCCGGCGCGATCATGCGCGTGTTTACCGACCCGAATACGCCGATACCTGAAGTTCACCTGTTGTCCAACGGCAGGTACCACGTCATGGTGACCCATGCCGGCGGCGGTTACAGCCGCTGGCGGGACCTGGCAATCACCCGTTGGCGCGAGGACGCCACGTCCGATGGCTGGGGCACATTCATTTACCTGCGCGACAGCGACACGGGGCGTTACTGGTCAACCGCGTATCAACCGACACGACGCAAGGCCGATCATTACGAGGCGATCTTCGCGCAGGCGCGCGCCGAATACCGGCGGCGCGATCAGGGTATCGAGACACACACCGAGATCAGCGTTTCACCTGAAGACGATGCCGAGATCCGCCGTGTCACGCTCAGCAACCTGACGTCTGGCGCCCGTCATATCGAGGTGACGAGTTACGCGGAGGTCGTGCTGGCACCGTTGA
>JBAVKA010000047.1:0-8675 GCA_049688075.1 Gammaproteobacteria bacterium | reverse complement strand
GTCCATGGTGGGTGCTGAGGGGATCGAACCCCCGACATTCGCCTTGTAAGGGCGACGCTCTCCCAGCTGAGCTAAGCACCCGAAGGCGCGCTAGTTTACGGCATCCTTCAAGGCTTTTCCAGCCTTGAATCCCGGCGTTTTCGATGCCTTTATGTTGATTGTTTCGCCGGTCTGGGGATTGCGTCCGGTACGGGCAGCGCGTTCCCTGACCGAGAAAGTACCGAATCCTACCAGCGCAACCTGGTCCCCCTGGCGCAGCGCATTGCTGATGCTGTCAAGCACGGCATCGGTTGCACGCGTGGCGTCTGCCTTGGACAAATCCGCTTCGCTGGCAACGGCTTCAATCAATTCAGATTTATTCATATCTTGATCCTCAAGAATTACTTTTATATTTACAAGAAAGATTAATCAGGCATGCATACTGGTAATCAGTCCCTGATATACCCGGAAATACAGGAGCGCGTATTAAAGCATAGATGAGCGATTCGAAAAACCCGCCGGACTGAAAGTCCGGCGGGTTATTGCATCATTCCTGGAGATTAATGCGCCCGAATGGGTTTATGCTTGCCGGCAACCTTTTCCTTTTCCTTCTCCTTGACTTCCTTGCGTTCCTCTTCCTTGGCGCCCTCTTCCGTCAACGGCAACGGTTGATGCTGCAAGGCCACCTGCAGAACCTCATCGATCCACTTCACCGGGAGTATGTCCAGCTTGTCCTTGACATTCTTGGGTATGTCGGCCAGATCCTTGCGGTTCTCTTCCGGAATCAGAACAGTGGTGATACCCCCGCGATGCGCGGCCAGCAACTTCTCCTTCAAACCCCCGATCGGCAGCACCTCGCCACGCAATGTGATCTCGCCGGTCATGGCCACATCGGCGCGCACCGGTATGTTCGACAGGGCGGAAACCAGCGCCGTACACATCCCCACACCCGCACTGGGTCCATCCTTCGGCGTCGCACCTTCCGGCACGTGTATGTGGATATCGTATTTCTGGTAAAACTCCGGGTCGATGCCCAGCAGGGCTGCACGGCTGCGCACAACGGTCGTCGCCGCCTGGATGGATTCCTGCATCACCTCGCCGAGCTGGCCGGTATGTATCATCTTGCCCTTGCCTGGAACGATGGCGGATTCAATCGTCAGCAACTCGCCCCCGACCTCTGTCCAGGCAAGTCCGGTGACCTGACCGACCTGATCGCGCTCTTCCGCGCGACCATAGCGGAAGCGCTTGACGCCGAGGTATTTGTCGATGTTTCGTGGCGTCACCGTGATCTTCTGGTCATGCTTTTCCATGACCAGTTCCTTGACCACCTTGCGGCAGATCTTTGAGATTTCCCGCTCGAGATTGCGCACGCCGGCTTCACGCGTGTAGTAGCGAATGATGTCGCGGATAGCATTCTCGCTGACCAGAAGTTCATTTTCCTTGAGCCCGTTGCTCCTGATCTGCTTGTTCAGCAGGTAACGCATGGCGATATTGATCTTTTCATCCTCGGTATAGCCGGGGATGCGGATAACCTCCATGCGATCCAGCAGCGGGCCGGGTATATTCATGGTGTTTGCCGTTGCCACGAACATCGTATCGGACAGGTCGAAGTCGACTTCAAGATAGTGATCATTGAAGGCGTGGTTCTGTTCCGGATCCAGCACCTCCAGTAGCGCAGACGACGGATCGCCGCGAAAATCCATGGACATCTTGTCCAGTTCATCCAGCAGGAACAGCGGATTGCGTACTCCGACCTTGGAGAGATTCTGTACGATCTTGCCGGGCAGCGAACCGATGTAGGTGCGTCGATGGCCGCGAATCTCGGCCTCGTCCCGCACACCGCCCAGCGACATGCGCGTGAATTTGCGGTTGGTGGCACGGGCAATGGATCTCCCGAGCGAAGTCTTGCCGACGCCGGGCGGTCCCACCAGGCAGAGTATCGGACCTTTCAGCTTCTTGACGCGCTGCTGGACGGCCAGATACTCGAGAATCCTTTCCTTGACCTTCTCCAGACCATAGTGGTCCTCTTCCAGGACGGCCTCGGCTGTCGCGAGATCATGGCGTATCTTGGAACGCTTTTTCCACGGCACACTGACGAGCCAGTCGATATAATTCCTGACTACCGTGGCCTCGGCGGACATGGGCGACATCATCTTCAGCTTGTTAAGCTCGGAATTCGCCTTGTCCTTGGCTTCCTTGCTCATGCCGGCCTTCTCGATCTTTTGCTGCAGTTCCTCGAGTTCATTGGGGGCATCTTCCATGTCTCCCAGTTCCTTCTGAATGGCCTTCATCTGCTCATTGAGATAGTACTCGCGCTGGCTCTTCTCCATTTGCTGCTTGACCCGTCCGCGGATCCGCTTTTCGATCTGCATGATATCGATTTCACCCTCGATCAGCCCCAGCAGTCGTTCCAGGCGTTCACGGCTGCTTTCGATCTCAAGGATCCGCTGCTTTTCATCGAGCTTCAGCGACATGTGCGCCGCGATGGTGTCTGCCAGACGTCCGGGTTCTTCAATTCCCGACAGGGAGGTAAGAATCTCGGGAGGCACCTTTTTGTTCAGCTTCACATACTGCTCGAACATCGCCAGCAGGGAGCGCGTGAGCACATCAAGTTCCTTTTCCTTGTCTTCATCCGATGAAGGAAGACTTTCGATGTTGGCGGTAAAAAAAGCATCGACGGATTCAAAGGATGTGATACGCGCACGCTCAACGCCCTCAACCAAAACCTTAACCGTGCCGTCAGGCAGCTTCAGCAACTGAAGAATCGTGGATAAGGTGCCAATGTCATGAATATCATCGAGCGAGGGGTCGTCGATCTCGGCATTTTTCTGGGCTACCAGCAGGATCTTCTTGTCCTGCTGCATGGCAGTGTCGAGCGCATTGATCGATTTCTCGCGTCCAACGAAAAGCGGTATAACCATGTGCGGATAAACGACAACATCCCGTAATGGCAGGACCGGTATTGCACCCGTGGCTTCATCTGTCATATGAATCTCCATCCATTCCTGGTTGAATGAGTAATTACCGGGTTACTAGCGCCAATTCGCCAGAAATCCGTCGCGTCTTTCTGACGGGTTGCGGGTAAGACATGGCATTGCTCCATGGACCCAATATGGGGGACGGATCGCCATACTTCAACCATACATTTTTGACTCGCGATTATTACACTGCAATGAGTGTGCCAGCCATGCAGGCTGGCGCCTTAGAAAACCAACAGACTGGATTTATTGGGAATATAAATACTACTCGGAAGCCGCCAACGACTCTGAAGCGTCAAAAATCATGTACGGTTTTGAAGTACCCAGGATAACACTGTCATCGATGACCACTTTTCTGACGTTCTCCAGCGATGGCAGGTCATACATGGTATCGAGCAACACCTGCTCGAGAATGGTGCGCAGGCCCCGGGCACCGGTTTTTCTTTCCATGGCCTTGCGGGCAACGCAACGCAATGCATCTTCCCGGAATTCGATATCGCACCCCTCCATTTCAAACAGTTTTGCATACTGCTTGGTCAGTGCATTCTTCGGCTCGGTCAAAATCTGGACGAGCGCATGCTCGTCGAGTTCCTCCAGCGTGGCCACCACCGGCAACCTGCCGACGAATTCCGGAATCAGACCGTACTTGATCAGGTCCTCCGGCTCCACGTCATAGAGTATCTCGCCCAGGTTTACGTTCAGTTCCTTGCTTTTCACCTCGGCCGAAAAACCAATGCCGCCCTTCTCCGAACGGCTGCGTATGATTTTGTCGAGTCCGGAAAATGCGCCGCCGACGATGAACAGTATATTGGTGGTGTCCACCTGAAGGAATTCCTGCTGCGGATGCTTGCGCCCCCCCTGGGGAGGAACCGAAGCTACCGTACCCTCGATCAGTTTGAGCAGCGCCTGCTGCACACCCTCACCGGATACGTCCCGGGTAATGGAAGGGTTATCAGACTTGCGTGAAATCTTGTCGATCTCATCGATATACACGATACCTGTTTGCGCTTTGTCGACATCGTAATCGCATTTCTGCAGCAGTTTCTGAATGATATTCTCGACGTCCTCGCCGACATAACCGGCTTCCGTCAAGGTAGTTGCATCCGCGATGGTGAACGGCACATTCAGCAGCCGCGCCAGTGTCTCGGCAAGCAGGGTCTTGCCTGAACCGGTCGGTCCGATCAGCAAAATATTGCTTTTGGAAAGTTCGATGCCATCCTTCTTGCCGGCGGCATCAAGGCGCTTGTAGTGGTTGTAGACGGCAACCGAGAGCACCTTCTTGGCGCGTTCCTGCCCGATGACATACTCATTGAGGACATCGTTGATCTCCTGTGGCTTGGGCAGCTTGTTTCCGCCACTGGAGGATTTTTCCTGCATCTCCTCACGGATGATGTCGTTGCACAGTTCGACGCACTCGTCACAGACAAAAACCGAGGGACCCGCAATCAGTTTGCGTACTTCATGCTGGCTCTTGCCACAGAACGAGCAATAGAGCAGTTTTCCGTCATCTCCCTTACCGTCTCTGTCGTTGCTCATTCTCAAACCCTCGCATTTATCAACATGGTCCTATGTGTTTTTTAACACTGTTCTTAATTATATATCAACTCCTTCGACGTTTTTTTGCGCGCGTATAACCGGCGGATATTCGGGGTTTTCTCCCATTGAAGGTCTTCGCAGCGAGGGTTGCGCCTCCGCTTGAGCTTCAATAACAGAACTTTACCGTATATGGATTCCTAATCCTTCGCCGGCGTCTCGCGTACCGCAAGTATTTCATCAATCAGTCCATACTCCCTGGCTTCATTGGCGCCCATGAAATTGTCCCTCTCCGTATCCAGCCGGATCTTCTCCAGAGATTGTCCGCTATGTTTGGAGAGTATCATGTTGAGTTTTTCGCGGATCAGCAGAATTTCGCGTGCATGGATATCGATGTCCGTTGCCTGACCCTGGAATCCTCCCAGCGGCTGATGAATCATGATGCGAGAATGTGGCAGACAAACCCGTTTTCCCTTGGCCCCGCCCGCCAGTAACAAGGCGCCCATGCTGGCGGCCTGGCCGACGCACATGGTGCTGACAGCCGGCTTGATGAATTGCATGGTATCGTAGATGGCGAGACCGGCCGTTACCGAACCGCCTGGAGAATTGATGTACAGGTGGATATCCTTGTCGGGATTCTCCGACTCCAGGAAGAGGAGTTGCGCGACGACAACGTTGGCCATGTAGTCTTCCACCGGACCCACGACAAACACAACCCGCTCCTTGAGCAGCCGCGAATAAATGTCGTAGGCCCGTTCACCTCGCGCCGTCTGCTCAATGACGATTGGTACGAGATTCAACGCCCTGGTTTCAGACGCGCCACCCATGTTGCTGCTATCGGTCATCGATTTCTATCCTTTAGATTGCTTGGCCGCTTCGACCAGTCGGTCGAATGTCGTGTTCGTATTCTCTACCTGCACACCCGAATTCTCCAGTATCCAGTCAACCGCCTGTTCCTCAATCACGGCAGACTGGATGTTGCCCAGCATTTCCTGGTTGCCATAGTACCATTTAACCACTTCCTCTGGCTTTTCGTAGGATGCGGCAATGGTTTCAACAGTCTCTCGCACCCGGTCAGGATCGATCTGGATACGGTTTTGCTTGACGATCGCGGTGACAAGCACGCCCAGCCTCACCCGACGTTCCGCGTCCTGCTCAAGCCCGGAGGAACTCTCAGCCTGGGTGGTTTGCTGAGTCTGCAGGCGGGCCGCCTCATCGGCAATCATACTGCGGGGAACCTCGACCGGGTTTCTTTCCAGCAGCCCCGAGAATACCTGGTCTTTCAGGTTGGCCTTGACGAGTTGTTTCAGCTCTCTTTGCATGTTGGCGTCAACTTCCTGCCTGAGTCCCTCAATTCCCTTGTCCGCAACGCCGAAGGCGCGGGCAAAATCGTCATCGAGATCCGGCAAGACCATTTCCGATACCGAATGGACCCTGACACTGAAATCGACATCCTTTCCGGCGATCTCCCGGGATGGATAGTCAGCAGGAAATGCAACTCGCAACGTTTTTTCCTCGCCGGCGCCAGCGCCGATCAGCTGGTCTTCGAATCCGGACACCATGGTGTTTGAACCCAGCACAAGAGGCAATTTCTCACCTTTGCCGCCGGAAAAAGCATGCCCCCCGATCGTTCCTTCGAAGTCGATGACAACCTGGTCATCGGACTGAGCCGTGCGATCTACCGCTTTCCAGGTAGCCCGTTGCTTGCGCAATTTCTCCAGCATGGCATCGATGTCTTCCGCGCCAATCTCGACGACGGACCGGGTCACCTTGAAGCCATAGTCGATCGGTACCGTGATTTCCGGAAAGACTTCGAAAGTGGCTACATATTCCAGCGGCTTACCCGGCAACGACTTCACCGGATCGATCCTTGGTTCGGCGGCGGGCCGAAGGCTCTCCTGTGTCAGCGCATCCTGCAACGTCGAATGGATAACCTGTTGCATGACCTCCTGGCGCACCAGCGTGCCGTATTTTTTCTCGATAACGCCCAGTGGCACCTTGCCGGGACGGAACCCGTCCAGACGGGCCGTGGCCTTCATGGACTGGAGCCGGGAATCGACCTCCTGATCGATCCGTTCGGCAGGCACCTGAACCGTCACGCGACGTTCAAGTCCGCCTGTGTTCTCAACGGAAACTTGCATGATTTCACCTCAAATTTGATAGTCACCAGCCATTCGGACTAGCGTAATGCTGACGATGTGCCAGGATAATTATCGTCTTGCTCTTGTACCGGGATTGGTGCGAAAGGAGAGACTCGAACTCTCACGGGTTACCCCACTGGCACCTAAAACCAGCGCGTCTACCGATTCCGCCACTTTCGCAGCTTGCATTTTCCAGCCCCCGTCCGGCACCGACAGGCCCTGATAATACAAGAAATTATAACGGCTTGTCGTCATGGAACACACCTATGTTTTTCATCATAAGGGGCGGAGGAAACAATCGCCGGGTCAGGCGCATCGCTCCCGCGCTTCCCTGCGCTCCACGATGTACCTACGTCCCTTTAGGCAAAAAAAATGCCTGCGCATTGCACAGGCATGCTGATCTGGTGGGCCGTGTAGGAATCGAACCTACAACCAATGGATTAAGAGTCCACTGCTCTACCAATTGAGCTAACGGCCCAAAGCACGGTATTGGATCACACCGTCCGGGGGCGTTCAAGCGTGAAGTCGTACGCCACCCTCATCGGCAGGATCTGAAAAATGGGGTGGACGATGGGACTCGAACCCACGACGACTGGAATCACAATCCAGGACTCTACCAACTGAGCTACGTCCACCATTGAACTGCTACCGCAGGCACGAGCAGATTGGCGCGCCCGGCAGGATTCGAACCTGCAACCGTCGGCTTAGAAGGCCGGTGCTCTATCCGGTTGAGCTACGGGCGCCAGTCCCCTTGCCCGGTGCCCGAGAACAGAGCCCGGCAAGGGATGGTCGGGGTAGAGGGATTTGAACCCCCGACATCCTGCTCCCAAAGCAGGCGCGCTACCAGACTGCGCTATACCCCGTAGTAACCGTGCCTGCACGAGGCCATGCCGGACTTGTCGTGCTTGCTGAGCGTCGCTATGTTACGTGCAACCCCAATAAGCGTCAAATAGTGCCTGTATCCCTTCCCCGACGATCCCGGCGGGAATTCCCGGAGATTATTTCCGCCGCCAGCGGGTGCCCGACGCGCCGACTTCGAGCACGATGCCATGTGCATCCAGATCTTTGCGGATCCGGTCTGCCTCGGCCCAGTTTCTCTCTTCCCGGGCGTGTATACGAGCGGCAATCAGTGTCTCGATTGCGTCTTCGGCCAGCGCCGTAGCGACGCTCGATCCGGTGCCGGTCGCTGCCCGCAGGAAAGTCTCTGGCGTGTCCTGCAGCAGCCCGAGGACACCCCCCAGATCACGCAGGCATCCGGCCAGTGCGGCTGCCTGCCGGGGATCATTTTCCCTGTTTCGGTTGATTTCCTTCGCGATTTCAAATAGGGCTGCGATGGCTTCCGGGGTGTTGAAATCATCATCCATGGCCCGGTAAAAATCGTCACTGCACGCCTGTCGTGACGCCGTTTCCCCGCCGGGGGCAAGTCCGCGCAGCGCCATGTACAGGCGGGTCAGCCCCGCTCTCGCGTTATCCAGGTTCTCCTGCGAATAATTTAGCGGGCTGCGATAGTGACTGGCAAGAATGAAAAATCGCACTTCCTCGGGCCGGTAGCTCCGCAGGATCTCCCGCACCGTGAAGAAATTGCCCAGAGACTTGGACATTTTCTCCTCGTCCACATTGACAAAGCCGTTGTGCATCCAGTAGTTGACGAACGGTTCGCCGGAGGCCGCTTCCGATTGCGCTATTTCGTTTTCATGGTGCGGAAACTTGAGATCCATACCGCCGCCGTGGATATCGAAATGCGAGCCGAGGCAGCGGGTTGACATGGCGGAACACTCGATATGCCATCCCGGCCGCCCCTCCCCCCAGGGTGAACTCCAGCTGGGCTCACCCGGCTTGGCTGCTTTCCAGAGGACGAAATCGAGCGGATCATGCTTCGCCTCGTCGACGGCCACCCGCTCGCCGGCACGCAGATCTTCAAGCTTCTTGCCCGAGAGGCGTCCGTAATTCCCGAAACGGCTGACGTCGTAATAGATATCGCCGTTATCGCCTGCATAGGCATAGCCCTTCTCCATCAGGGTGCGGATCATGCCGATGATGTCAT
>JBAVKA010000046.1:0-4511 GCA_049688075.1 Gammaproteobacteria bacterium | reverse complement strand
CCGGCGTAGCCCTGCAGGGCGGAGGCATAGATCACGGGAAAATCGAGCTGCTCATCGGTAGCTCCCAACCGGTCGAAAAGTTCAAAGGTCTGGTCGAGCACCCAGTGCGCGCGCGCCCCCGGGCGGTCGATCTTGTTGATGACCACGATCGGCTTCAGCCCAAGTGCAAAGGCCTTATGGGTGACGAAGCGCGTCTGTGGCATGGGACCGTCCACGGCATCCACCAGCAACAGCACAGAATCGACCATCGACAACACGCGCTCCACCTCGCCGCCAAAATCGGCATGGCCAGGGGTGTCAACGATATTGATGCGGTACTCACCCCAGCGAATGGCAGTGTTCTTTGACAGAATGGTGATACCGCGCTCCCGCTCCAGGTCGTTGGAATCCATCATCCGGTCAGTAACCACGGCACGTGCATCCAGCGTTCCTGACTGGCGCAGCAACTGGTCGACAAGCGTTGTTTTGCCGTGATCGACATGGGCGATAATGGCGATATTCCGTAGATTCTCGATCATAGTCTGGTCAAGCCTGTCTCAATATATCAAAAAAACCCGCTAGAGGCGGGCATAGGCGGACTTCCAGGATTATGCTGCCAGAGAAAGGAGAGAGGTCTCCTGGCTAATGCTGATGAGAAGTCACTTCACTGGTTGCTTTGCAAATCACCACCCCGGCCGATGATCTAAAGTAGCGTCGACCAGGGACATTGCGTCGAATCTGCAGGCAACCGGTAATACCATTCAATCATTATACAGGTCTTAATCCCCGGTTTGCAGCCTGCCTGTCGCGCGGGGATAGGGTTCATCAGATTAACGCCGCGCCGCGTTCTGATCCGGCGCCGGCAACCAACCCAGGGGCATGAGATGTGGCTGAAAAGCCTGTTGTCGTCATTTATACCGGGTAGCTTTCAGCCGTCTTTTCTACCCCCGAACATCGAAACAGTCAGGCCACCAGCAGGAACCGGCAACTGTATTCTTACTATCGGAAGTAAATAAAAGCTACAGACGGTGGCGCTCGCACTACGGAACAAGTCTGGGGCATCACGCACAATCTAGTTCAACCCAAGCCCACCCTGAGGAGTTGGGAAAACTCGATGAAACAAGTACGAATCAGGCATTTGCACAGAACATGCTTGAACCCGACATACCGGATCTTGCAGCGGGAACCCGCCTAATTATAACTAAAGTCTGTTCGTATCTTGCCGATGATAGATTCACACATCCTGGCTTGGTGATGCCGATAATGCGCTATGTGATTGTTATCTTAGGTATTTACCATTATGCGCAAATTTAGAGCTGGTTATAATGTATGGCTCGGAAACCCGGCCCGGAGATATGTCTGGTGTATTCAGACCAATCGCACAACTGCATTATCTGATTTATGAAAAGGGGCTACCGACCGGTGATCTACGATAAAAAGGCAGGCAAAAATGACAAAGGGCATGATACAGAAGACCAGTGAATTGATGAAAATGTGCATTTTCCATACTAAATCACGCCTTTTCGCTATCGCCATCCTGTAAAAATCAAGAAGCAGATAATCATGATGAAATTGATGAAAAAACAATCAGGATTAACGTTAATTGAGCTGATGATAACACTCACGGTAGCCGCCATCTTGCTGGTGGTTGCTGTCCCCAGCTTCGTGTCTTCCATGAAAGACAATCGTCGGACTACATACATAAATGAGTTGGTCAGCTCGCTGAATCTGGCAAGGAGTGAAGCGGCCAAAAGTAACAGCACGGTTGCAATTTGCCCCAGTTCGGACGGTGTGGCTTGTGCTGGAGATAATTACGATTCCGGCTGGATCGTTTTCAGAAATACTGATGGCGATCAACCGCCAGTCGTCGATAGTCCCGGAGAGGTGATTCTGCGCACGCATGTGAGCACCCCACAACCTGGAACCAGTTTGAGAGCAACTGCCGGGGTTGACACCGGTATTAATTTCCAGCCATCCGGGCGTCCTGGCACCTTTGGTGACGTTACCTACTGCGATGATCGCGGGGCAACCAATGCACGCGTTGTCGTAGTGAATCTGGTGGGCGTGATAATGGCTTCCGATGACCATCCAGATGGTTCAGCAATGACATGCCCGTGAGATAAATACATGTATTCTCCCAGAACTCAAATCGGCTTTTCACTCCTCGAGGTACTCATTGCCCTCGTGGTGTTGTCCATTGGACTGCTTGGACATTCCAAGATCCAGGCGCTGGGGGTGCGTGCGAGCGCCGAAGCCAACCTCCGCACCCAGGCGACATTTCTGGTCAATGACATGATGGAACGCATGCGCGCTAACCGTGAAGCTTCTTCGCACAATCCTTATTATGCTGATATAGATTATACGGTGATTGATTGCAGCACCGATCCGCCGAAGATCTGCAGTGAAGGTACAGCAGGTACCGCTGAGGATTGCACGGCTGATGAGATGGCTGACGAAGACGCACATAACTGGTTCTGCAGTGTGGCGGCAACCCTTCCTGGCGGAAACGTCGCAGTAGCTTTTGCAGACCCCTCGTACTCGATCCAGGCAAGTTGGGACGGGTTGGATGAGGATGGAAATGTTCAGACCCAGAATATATCGGCCACGTTTATTCCTTAGGCAATGATTATGAAAGAAAAAGGGTTTACGCTCATTGAGCTCATGATTGCCGTGGTTCTTGGGCTGCTGCTGATCGCCGGTACACTGGCAGTTTTTATCAGTACCAAACAAGGGTACCGGCTTGAGAATGGTCTGAGTCTCATGCAAGCCACTGGCCGGGCGACGCTGGACCTACTTGCGAGAGAGGTGATGATGGCAGGCTTCCCGCAGATAGACGATATCGAGACCTTCATACCTGCAATGACCACGGATGGAGGAAGCAGCAACAGCGATCAGTTCGCAGTACGCTATCAATCTGATACTGATTGCCTGAATGATACAACCCCAGTCTATGCGGATGGCGATCGCTACGCTAAAAACATGTTCTTTATACAGAACAATAACCTTTGGTGTCGCACACTCGCGGAAGATGACTCCACCATTAGAGAGCAGGCGGTCGTGCAGGGAGTAGAAAACATGCAGTTGCTCTACGGGGAAGATAATACCGACGACGGTGTCAGCAATGCAACGCGCTACGTAACCGCAGGCAATGTAACTGACTGGGACAATGTTGTCAGCGTGCGAATAGGCATTATTGTGAACTCACAATCCCCAATCGCCACATCTGACGACACTGTTACCTATACCCTGTTTGGCCAAACTCCGACAGCGGCCGGTGCGGATCATATGCGGCGTCGCGCGTATATCACCACAGCGGTGATCAGAAACAGGATGCAACAATCATGAACCGGATCTTCCGTAGTTGCAAAACTCGCTCAACCGGCGTAGCTGGTCGCAATTACCAGGGCGGGGCCGTTTTGCTTGTAGGGCTCATCATGCTGATGGTGGCAGCCATCATCGTGGTCAGTGGTGTGCGCTCCGTTGTTATGGAGAAAAACATGGCGAGCAACAGCCAGTATGAGATGCTGGTGTTTCAGGCCGCCGAGACGGCGATAGAAGGCATGCTGGCAGACGATACCGCCCTTGTGGCAGCAGTCAACACGCCAGCTGGTGGCTCGCCCCCCTCACGTACTTATCCAGTGGATCATGCTGATGCCTACTTTGCTATAACAAGCGATGCAACCATTACCGTAGGAACACCGACTATTCCGATCGGAGGATATTCCATCGAGGACTTTCGCAGTTATCCCTTCACGATAGTCAGCTCGGGAGAAATCGCGTCAATCAATGCCTCTGCTACCCACACACAAACGGCGAGCAAGATTGCGCCCTTCCTGCGTTCACCGTAGAGCGATTCTAATGATAATGACCACTGAACAGTGCAGAAAAACGGCAAATCCCTTGTGCCGTTTATGCAACGATGCAAGGAGACTGGCTATGCGGTTCGTAAGATTATTCATCATAACTCTGGGCGTGTTGTGCTGTCCGGGCGTTAATGCGGAACTCATTAACATCCAGGACGCGATCGAAGCCACTGAGATTAACGTGACAGTTCATGGTCCCGGTGACGGGTATGTGTTAGCCAGAAGTTGCACCGACTGTCCGTTCACGAGGCTGGAGATTACGCCTGAGACGGCCGTATGGGTCAATGGAGAACCGGTACGCGCAAACGAGCGGATTCAACGGAGCTGGGCCGGGGGAGTCGTAATTTTCGATACCAAAACAAAACAAGTAGTACGTTTGAGGCTCTTCTAGTCAGTAGCGGTAGCACAAAGAGGATTCTGGTTATGATTACGTTGAACGCAAAGTTACGGCTCTCGCTGCTCACCTTGGTGCTTGCTGCGCTAACGAGCCTCCCCTTGAGGGCGGATGACACCGAGATTTATCTTGGCGATATCGATTTCACCACAGATATTCGACCGAACGTACTCTTTATCATTGATACCTCGCAAAGCATGGACACGGAGGTGCAGTCTGACAAGCCAGACTATGATCCAAGCCAGACCTATACCGGCTCTTGCGATGCCAGCCGT
>JBAVKA010000045.1:0-1968 GCA_049688075.1 Gammaproteobacteria bacterium | reverse complement strand
TCTCCAGCCCCAACTGGTCGATCGGCAGCCCTGAAGCAGCGACCGGTGAGTATCGGGTGCAGCCGGGCCGTTCGATTGCGCAGCTGGAAATCCTGTTTCCGGCCGAGCGGCGTTCGGGCTACTACGTATGGAAACTGATCGTGCCCATGTCGTTTGTGGTATTCATGTCCTGGGCTGTGTTCTGGCTCAGCCCCCAGAACATCGCGCCGCGTACCGGCCTGTCGGCCACCTCTATGCTTACCCTGATCGCTTTTCGTCTGGCGCTGGGTTCCAGCCTGCCACCGATTCCCTACCTGACCGAGCTCGACGTGTTTACCATAGGCGCCACCGTGCTGGTGTTCGCGGCGCTGGCGCAGGCGGTGGTGACCACGGCGCTGTGGGAGCGGGAGCGGAAGCAGTTGGCACAGCGCCTGAACGCTGTCTCGAGGGTGCTGTTTCCGGCGGCGTTAGCCGTGCTACTGGTGCTGTCTTTCAGCCGTTTCATGATTTCGATGTGAGGGGTATACAGTTAACATGAGGTGTCTGTACGCTACGATTAAACACCCGTTTTCGCCGGACCTGCGGGTCGTTCATGCGTAACTGTCCAAAGGAGCGCAGCGCCGGACCCGACGAAGGAACTTCTCGCGAAGATTCAGGTTACTTCTATGATGACAGGAAGTTCGTGTTCGTTTGCTGTTGACACCGCACGAACGAAGAAGGCATGCGCTTTCTCCAGGCACTCACGATCAGTTCCAGGGGGCAAGGCTTCGATCAACGGGGTGATTCCCTCAAGTTCACGACCCAGGCCCCGGCTACTGCCGATACGCCACCAGGCAGCCTCGCTGGATGCGGCGGGTTCGGGATAGTCAACCGGCAACCAGAACCCCCGATTGTCCGAGTGTCGCATCAGGTGCGGATAGCGCGTCTGCTCACCGTCGTAAATCTTTTGCAGGCTCCGGTGGTCTCTGGGGTCCTCAAGCAATGCAAACTTTCTCTCTATGGGATATTCATGCCACGCAGCCAGCGAGCGGAGCGCGTGAAGCATGCGTCGCTCCGTGCTCTCGGTGAACACGACACCACCCTCGTCTGGCCATCGCACTTTCACACCGAGGGTCTGTGTCAGGCTTTCCTGGATGGCCTTTACCCGCTCTTTCGCGTGTTGATGGCTGGCCCCGGCATGCTGTTCTCCATCCGCGGATAACAATGCAGGATCGATTCTGGCGGCAAGGTAAAGCACCAGCGGCATGACATGGACATTGAGTATCATGCCTGGATCATAGGAGACTAAGGGGCCAATTACCACTGAACTCATGTGGCGGGTGGGAGCACGAAAGCCGATCTTCTCGAGTGCCTGCCGCGCCATTCTCCACCTCTCTCCTCCGGCATTGCAATTGCCCCCGCGGGTGGAGAGCATGGTTATTCTTCAGGTTGTTCCTGAATGCAGGTAGCGCTGCGCCGCCTTGAAGAAATCGGGCCGTTCGGGCAGATCCGAGCGCGGGATATAGCCGGGCAAAGCGATGCGGTGTTCGCCAGTGGCGGAGTACAACTCGAGCAGATCGAGCAAATTCGACGCCTCCCCCGAGTTCTCATCCACCCGGATGTCCATATAATTGAGACGCATGGACAGCTCGCGTCGCGAGAGCCAGTGCGCCGGTTGTCCAAGCACCCCCGCCAGCTCGTCAAGGCTGCGCTGCAGGCTTTCGGTGTCGCTGCCGACCTCCAGCAGTTCCTTTCCAACGGCATCGATCTGCGTTTCCAGCGCGGCAGGGTCATTCGGTTCCGCCTCGTCGTGCGCGAACATCCCCTCCAGTCCCCAGTTGCCGGCCTTCATGGCTTTGAGCTTTTTATTCAGCAACTGCTGCTCGCGTTTCAGATCCTGGCGTTTGCTGCGGGTCGAGATAATGGTTTTCAGGGCGACTTCGAGCAGATAGTCATAACCGCGTTTTTTCAGTTCCCAGCGAAAATCGGCCTCGCTGCCGGCCGGCGCGC
>JBAVKA010000044.1:0-16167 GCA_049688075.1 Gammaproteobacteria bacterium | reverse complement strand
TCGACGAGATCGTTGGCAGCCATTTCATAGGCGTCCCATTTCTCCCGGTTGCGCCAGTCTTCCTCGGTCAGTTTCCACTGCTTGTGAGGGATCGTCTCGCGTTCCTTAAATCGCTTGAACTGCTCATCCTTGGTGATATGAATCCAGTACTTCAGCAGGACGGTGCCATGCCGCGTCAATTGCTGCTCGAACTCGTTGATCTCCGCATAGGCCCGGCGCCACTCTTCCTCCGTGGCGAACCCCTCGACCCGTTCGACCAGCACGCGCCCGTACCAGCTGCGGTCGAACAGCGTGATGCGTCCGGCCCGGGAAAGATGCCGCCAGAACCGCCACAGGTAATGCTGGGCCCGTTCCTCATCCGTCGGCGCGGCAATCGGGATGACCTGGTTATGACGGGCATCGAGCGCCGCGGTAATCCGGCGGATGGCGCCGCCCTTGCCGGCGGCATCCGGCCCTTCGAAAAGCACGATGGTCGATGTACCTTTTTTAAGCAACTGGCGATGCAGCAGATTGAGCCGCGCCTGCTGCTCCTTCAAGTGCCGCTTGTAATCGCTCTTGCCCAGTGTGAGCGTCATATCCAGCGTGGACAACAGCGTGGCGACACGCAGCGGTGTGCTCGCCACGGATGCCGCCGGCGACCCCGCCTCGGTCGTCTCGGAAGACGGCGGAGTCTGCTCGCCAGCCTGCGTGGCGAGCAGGGCCAGTTCCTGCAACACCTTTTTTTTCTTGTGGAATTCATCGATGCGCTTGCGGATTTCATCGCGCACGATCATCCCCACCGTCAGGCTGCGATAATAGGGATCCTCACCCTCGACGATGGACCAGGACGCAGAACCCGTGCTGGTGCGCATGATGGCCCGCTCCGCCGCGGACTCGAACCGGTCATAGATATGCCAGTGATCCCAGTCGCGCGGGGTGACGCGCCAGCTCGTCAGCGGATCCTTCTCGAGCTTCTTCAACCGTCGTTTCTGGGCCGTCTGGCTGAGGTGCATCCAGAATTTCAGGATCAGCGTGCCGTCATCGGCCAGCGCCTTCTCGAAGGCCAGAATACGGTCCAGTCGCTCGTCGAATACCGCATCCGTATCCTTGTCGTAGACCCGCTCGAGCAGCGGTCGTGAATACCAGGAACTCAGAAACAGGCCAATACGTCCCTTGGGAGGCAGGTCGCGCCAGAAGCGCCAGTATTCAGGACGCTCCCGCTCTTCGTCGGAGGGATCGTCATAGGCGCGGGTAACGATCCAGCGCGGGTCCATCCATTCATTGAGACGGTTTACCGTCTCGCCCTTGCCGGCGCCATCGACACCGGCGAACACGATGAGCACCGGGAATTCACCGCACTGGTACAGATCCTGCTGCACCTCCAGGAGTTCCTGTCGCAGCACCGGTTCACGCAGCTTGTATTCGCTTTTCGGTATCTTCTGCCCGAGTTCAGCGGTCCGGAACATCGCCTGTCACTCTCCGTTATCCACTTGTTACATCAATGTCAATGACCGGACCCGCCATCAAGCCACGTGTCAGGGGCACGCTAACATCATATAATCCCGGTCATTGTAATGACCGCCGGTCTACATTAACAGGTACTGCGAAACATGGCCAAAACACTGGTCGAGGATGTGGAGGACAACACCAAGGTGCCGTTCCTGCGCGGTATCCTGATACGTTCACTGCAGGATGCCGGGCTGTCATTCAAGGAGGCCTACCAGCTTTCGGCCGCTATCCGTGGCGAAATCAACAATCTGTCCTCGATCACCACCACGGAGCTGCGCCGCCTAGTCATCGAACACCTGAGGCGGCAGAAACGGAACAACGTCGCAAATCGCTATGCCTGGCACAGATCGCCGCTGACCTTCAATATACAGGTGAAGCAGAGGGATGGCTCGCAGCGGCCGTTTTCCAGACTGGAGTACCAGCAAGGACTGGAAACCATCGGCCTGGAGAGCGAGGAAGCCCTCGAGATCGTCACCACCGTCTACAAACACCTGAACGAGCGCTACATCGACAAGATCGACTCCAGGCATCTCGGCAACCTGACCTACCGCTATCTCAGACAGTCACGCAAGCTCGGTCCCGCTGTCGCGCAGCGCTGGCTGATATGGCGTGATTTCGTCAACAGCGGGCGTCCACTGATATTCCTGATTGGCGGAACAGCCGGGTGCGGGAAAAGCACCGTCGCCAGCCTGCTGGCGAGTCATCTCGACATCGTGCGCACGCAGTCGACGGACATGCTGCGCGAGGTCATGCGCACCATGCTGCCCAGTCAGCTGCTCCCCGTGCTGCACACCTCGTCATTCGCCGCCTGGAGTGCGCTGCCCGGTCAGCCAAAAACCTATAACGGGGTGCCGGAAGCGCTGCTGATAAACGGCTACCGGACCCAGGCGGACCTGCTGTCCGTGGCGATCGAGGCGGTGATACAGCGCGCCCTGCGTGAACGGGTCTCACTGATACTCGAAGGCGTGCACATCCATCCCGCATTCATCAGGAAGCTGAAAATCGACAAGGAGGCGGTGGTGGTGCCGATCATGCTCGGCATCCTCAAGCGCAAACGGCTGCAGCGGCGCATCAGCGGACGCAGCACCGATGTGCCGCAGCGCCGCGCGGAACGCTATCTCAAGCATTTTGACGAGATCTGGCACCTGCAATCCTATCTGTTGTCCGAGGCCGACCGGGTCAACATCCCCATCATCGACAACAATGACCGGGACAAGATCTTCCGGGAGGTCATGCGCATTACCATTGAAATACTCGCCAGAGACTTCAAGCATTCACCCCGTGCGGTATTCGGGTGATGCTGCACAGACTGGATTACCACTTTCGCGAGAATGACAGACCTGACAAGGCTGTCCTGAATGGGGTATTACGCAATTCATGACACGGCATTCAGTCTTCAGCGGCCATGGAGTCGTAACGAATCTGCACGGAAAAATAACATAATCGAAATCTTTCCGTGTCATTCTGTCTGTTCAACATACCGGGATGTAACCGTGTCGCGGGAGGCGCGACTGCAGGTAGAAGGTGAAACCGGGAACCGGTCGGGAGACTGGCCCGGGCCAGAAGGTGAGACCGGATAGCGGTCGAGAAACCGGCCTGGGCCGCGCACAAGGCAGAGGACCGCAGGCGCGCGGTGCGATGCAGGAGCGGTGACCGGGGAAGCAGGAAGCGATACGTGATCATAAAGACATGGCCTCAGGATCAACCGGACTACATCATGGATAATGCAAGGCTCAATGGATGACCGCCATGCCGCGTGAATTGCTGCTGCTGCGCCATGCCAGGTCTGACTGGAGCGTCAGCTGCGACGATTTTCACCGTCCGCTGCAGACCCCGGGCAAACGCGATGCCCAGCGCATGGGAAGCTGGCTGATGCAGCAGGGTCTGGTGCCCGATCACGTGGTCAGTTCACCGGCCGAACGCGCCGGTGCGACGGCCGCGAAGGTCTGCAAGACGATGGCGATCGGCACGCGCGCCATCCACCTCGAAGAACGCCTCTACGAGGCCGGCCTCGAAGAACTGCGCGGGGTGCTCATGGATTGCCCGCAGCAGGCGCGGAGGGTATTGCTGGTCGGTCACAACCCGGCGCTGGAGAAACTGCTCGCCTTCCTGCTGCCGAAAAAGATTCCTGCGGGGAAGGATGGCAAGATCCTGCCGACGGCGACACTGGCCAGACTCGTGATGCCGGATGACTGGGGCCACCTCAGTACGGGTTGCGCCAGCCTGGCGGGCATAACCCGGCCCTCCTCACTACCGAAAGAATTCCCCTATCCCGCACCGGTTGGCCCCGGGCGGCGAAGGCGGCCGGCCTATTATTACCACCAGTCCGCCGTTATCCCCTTCCGGATGCACAAGGGCAAACCGGAAATTCTTGTCATCTATTCCAGCAACAGGAAACACTGGGTCGTTCCCAAGGGAATCATGGACCCTGGACTCACTGCCAGGGAATCCGCCGCCAAGGAGGCATGGGAGGAGGCCGGCGTGGAGGGACGGATATACGACGGATCGCTCGGCGCCTATACCTGCAGGAAGTGGGGCGCCACCTGCCATGTCGAAGTATTCGCCATGGAGGTCACCCACCTGGTACCGGAGAAGAAATGGGAGGAAAGCCATCGCGGCCGCGAGTGGCTTACACCGAAACAGGCGGCGAAACGACTGAAACAGAAGGAGCTGAAACCGATGGTGATGGCGCTGGCGGAAAAGCTGCTGTCAACATAGCAGGTACCCGACAAATAGCCACGGAAGCACACGAAATTTCGTTTCGTGCCCTGCCTTACCCACAGCCGGCTTCGAACGGGTGCCTCAGGACGATGGTATCGGCACGGTCCGGACCGGTTGAGATGAGATCGATCGGCACGCCACAGAGTTCCTCGATCCGCTCCAGGTAGGCCTGTGCAGCCGCCGGCAGTTCCTGTCTCGTCCTGACTCCCACCGTGGATTCGGACCAGCCAGGCATGTCGATGTATTGCGGTTCGCAGCGCTCCATCAGGTCGGCGCCGATGGGCGAGGTCGTCACCGTTCTGCCGTCCAGCCGGTAGCCCACGCTGATACGCAGGGTCGGCAGCCCGTCCAGCACATCAAGCTTGGTGATGCACATGCCGGTGACGCTGTTGACTGCGAGCGAGCGGCGCAGCGCCACCATATCCAGCCAGCCGCAGCGCCGCTGGCGCCCGGTGGTCGCGCCAAACTCATGTCCCTTCTCGCCGAGATGGCGACCGTCCTCATCGAACAGCTCGGTGGGAAACGGCCCGGCCCCGACACGGGTGGTATAGGCCTTGACGATGCCGAGCACGTAATCGAGGTCGCGCGGTCCAACACCGCTGCCGCAGGCCGCGCCGCCGGCCGTGGTATTCGACGAGGTCACGTAGGGATAGGTGCCGTGATCGATATCGAGCAGCGCACCCTGTGCGCCCTCGAACATGATGTTCCGGCCTTCCGCGCGCAGGGTGTGCAGCAGGCCGGGAATGTCCGTGACCATGGGAGCGATCTGCTCGCCCTGGGCCAGGGCCTCGTCGAGGACCGTGGCATAGTCCACCGGTTCCGCCTTGAAATAATGCTGCAGGACATGGTTGTGATAGTCCATGACCTCGCGCAGGCGTTCTCTGAAGTAATCCGGTTCCAGCAGCTCACCGAGACGCAGTCCCCGGCGTGAAACCTTGTCCTCGTAGGCCGGGCCAATGCCGCGGCCGGTCGTGCCGATGGCCTTCGTACCGCGTGCCGCCTCGCGCGCGTGATCGAGCGCGATGTGATAGGGAAGAATCAGCGGGCAGGATTCGCTGATGCGCAGCCGTTCACGCACCGGCACGCCGATTTCCTCCAGCATGGCCAGTTCTTCCAGCAGGGCCGTGGGCGAGAGCACCACGCCGTTGCCGATGAGACACTGGACGTTCTCGCGCAGGATGCCCGAGGGAATGAGGTGCAGCACCGTTTTCCTGCCGTCAATGACCAGGGTGTGGCCGGCGTTGTGTCCGCCCTGGAAACGCACCACGGCGGACGCCCTGTCGGTCAACAGATCGACCACCTTGCCCTTGCCTTCATCACCCCACTGGGTCCCGATGACCACGACATTTTTTCCCATGGAATCCACTCTCATTCTGAAGTAATCGAAAAGTCAGCGCAGCGACGCCTTGTCAGGCAGGGTCAGGCCCGCCCTCAGGCATACGGTCACTCCGTATGCACCGGTCTGACGTGCCAAAGGGCGTTCTCCCTCACAATCACCCGGTCACAGCCCATGTCGACAGGGCCGCCGGTTTGGCCCGGGAGCGTGAAAATGACCCGCTCGCCGCCCGCACGCAGCTCGCGCACCATGGCCAGCAGGGCAGGATCGTTATCCGCAGGCGCAATGATGGCACCGCGCGGGGTGCCGAAGTCGCGTGGACTGAGGTCCATCAGCGTCCGCAGATCGGTACTGAATCCGGTAGCCGGACGTGCGCGCCCGAAGACCTGACCGATCGCGTCATAGCGCCCGCCGCGAGCGATTTCCTGTCCGCGTCCCGGTATGAACATCGCAAACACCATGCCGCTCTGGTAGTTATAGGCGCGCAGTTCCGCGAGGTCGAAGAACACCGGGGTCCCGCCCGCGCGCGGCTTCATCGCCGCGGCGATCGCACACAGATTGTCCAGTGCCGCCATGACATCCGCCCCCGCCCCGGCCAGCCGCTCGCGCGCCGCAGCGAGGACTTCCCATCCCCCGTTGAGTTCGGCGAGGCTCGCCAGCCGGCGACGATGCGCCTCGCCGAGCGAGACGGCGGCCAGCAGTTCCCCGATTTCGGGAACCGCCTTGCGCTGCAGCGCATCGAACAGGTCGTTCTCCAGGCGTTCGTCCAGACCGGCCTCCCGGGCCAGACTCCGAAAGATACCGACATGCCCCAGGTCCATGTGCACATCCGTGATGCCCATCAGCGCCAGCGTCTCCAGCACCAGGCTGAGGATCTCGACATCGCTTTCGATGCCGCCATGACCGAACAGTTCGGCGCCGAGCTGCATGGGGCAGCGGGTACCGGCAAAACCGTCCGGGCGCGTGTGCAATACCGTACCCAGATAACACAGACGTGAGGGTGTCTCCCGCTGCAACGGATGGGCGTCGATGCGCGCGGCCTGCGGCGTCATGTCGGCGCGCACTCCCATCATGCGGCCGTTGAGCTGATCGGTCAGCTTGAAAGTCTGCAGGTCGAGATCGTGACCGGTACCGGTCAGCAGGGACTCCAGGTATTCGATGAGGGGCGGTATGATCAGTTCGTAGCCCCAGCTCGAGTACAGATCAAGCAGCTCCCGGCTCGCGCACTCCAGCCGCCAGGCATGGGGCGGCAGGAGTTCCTCGATGCCTTCCGGCAGCAGCCACTGGTCGCTATTACTCATCGTGTCTTCCGGCGTATCGTTATTGACGCACCACATACAGCATGATGACACCACAGACCATACTGACCAGACCGGTCATGCGCAGGGTCCGGTCATCTATCTGCGCCACCTTCTCCAGCATGCGGCGCAGTGAATGCGGACTGACAAACGGCACGATGCCCTCGATGACCATCACCAGCGAAAGCGCGGCCAGCAGATCATCCCATTTCAAGTGAGCTCATCCGCAAAAAAATCCGGGCTCAGGCCCGGAGTATGAACCAGGCGGATTACCCGCGTCTCAGGGCTGCTTGCCGTCATGACTGTTAAAAAACCTGAAGAACTCCGAGTCCGGCTGCAGCACCAGCATGTCCTGCTTGCTGTTGAGGGCCTCCCGGTAGGCATTCATGCTGCGATAGAACTGAAAGAACTCGGGGTCCTTGCCGAAGGCCTGTGCGAATACATCGGTCGCCTGTGCATCACCCTGGCCGCGAATGGTCTCCGCATCGCGCTGGGCCTCCGCCAGTATCACCGTGCGTTCACGCTCCGCCACGGCACGTATGCCCTTGGCGGTTTCCTCGCCCTGGGCGCGGTGTTCACGGGCGATGCGTTCGCGTTCCGCCCGCATGCGCTCGAACACGGAATTGCGCACATCCTCCGGCAGTTCGATCTGCTTGATCCGCACATCGACGATCTCGACGCCGAACTGGGCGACCTGCTTGTTGCCCACGGTGGTCAGGCTGTCCATCAGCTCGGAACGCTCGCTCGAGACGAGTTGCTTGATGGTGCGGTGATCGAATTCAAGCTGCAGGCTGTTGTTCACGATCTGCAGCAGTCGCAGCGCCGCCTGACGTTCATCGCCTCCGAAGGCGGTGTAATAGGTCGCCGGGTCCTTGATCCGCCATTTCACGAAAAAGTCCACCGTGACATTCTTCTTCTCGCCGGTGAGGAATCGCTCCGGGCGGGTATCCAGCGTCAGGAGGCGCTTGTCGAACTTCTTCACATTGTTGATAAACAGCGGCTTCATGAAATGCAGACCGGGCTCGAATTCCGAACCGATGATCTCGCCGAGCTGGAACTTGATCGCCAGTTGACGCTCGTCAATCACGAAAAACGAGGTCCACGCGATAACCAGGGCGATCGCCAGTGCTACTGCAAGCATTCTTGAGGCCATTACCTCTCCCCCTGTCTGATCGTGCTGCGCCGGCGCACCGGATCCGGCGACCTCGATGTGGATTTGACCCCCGAGTTCAGGCTATCCGGCAACTGCTGTGTGATGTCGGTTGACGGCTGCAGGAGCTTGTCGAGCGGCAGATACATCAGGTTGCTGGTGTCATTGACCTGCAGGATGACCTTGCTGGTATTGGCGAGCACCTCCTCCATGGTTTCCAGGTACATCCGCTTTCGGGTGATCTCCGGGGCTTTCCTGTATTCCTCGAGGGTCTGCGTGAAGCGGCTGGATTCACCTTGCGCCTTGGCAATGATCTGATCCTTGTAGGCGCCCGCCTCCTCGCGCATGCGCTTGGCATCGCCCCGGGCTCTCGGCACGATATCGCGCGCGTAGGCCTCGGCCTGGTTCTTGAAACGGACCTCATCCTCCTGCGCCTTGATGGCATCCTGGAAGGCGCCCTGTACCTCTTCCGGCGGCTGCGGGTCCTGCAGGTTGACGCTGGTCAGTATCAACCCGGTCTGGTAACGATCCAGAATGGTCTGCAGCAATTCCTTGGTCTGGCGCACGAGATCGCCGCGGCCACCGCTCAGGAAACTGTCCATCGTGATCCCGCCGATGACTTCACGCAGTGCGCTCTCGGTGGCTTCATGCAGGGTGTAGTCCGGGTCGCGCACCTGGAACAGATAATCCTCGGCATTCTTTACCTGATACTGTACGGCCAGTTCCACCTGGATAATATTCTCGTCCTTGGTCAGAATCTTGGCCTTGTGGCTCACGGTACGCACCTGGTCGATATTGACCTTTTCAACGGTCTCGATGAAGCGCATGTACCAGTGCGGACCCGGCCCGGTAATTTCCTTGAACTGGCCCAGCCGCAACACCACGCCGCGTTCGGCAGGATCCACAATGTAAATGCCGGACAGGACCCAGGCAATCACCGCCACACCGATGATGAACCCGAAGCTGATGGGGCTGCCGGAAGATACACCCCCGCCCTTGCCGCCACGCCCCCCGAAGAGGCGGTTCATGCCGTCACGCAGCTTGCGTACAAGTTCATCCAGATCGGGAGGCCCCTCAGAGCCGCCCTTCCCTCCCCAGGGGTCCCGCTTGTCACCACCGGGTTCATTCCAGGCCATAGATAACTCCAGTCCAGGTTAAGCGTACCCTTACCGCGAAACGGATACGGGGCACGAAAGAGACAAGTTTAAGAAGCTTGGGCAGTGCCCGCAAGGAAATCGACTGAAATAGCCGGATGATATTCACAACCGGATGCTGCATCAGCCAGCAGCCGGTCGATATCGCAACGGGGCATGCGCACCTCGATCCACCAGCGGCCACGGTCATCAACCCGCTCGGAGAGAACGCTGCCGGTCTGGTACAGGCCCGAGCGGATCGCACCCGCCCGGGGCGGGAGACACAGCCAGCCGTGAACCTGTACCCCCTGAAAATACTCCATCAACGCCGACGTCAGCTGATCGAGTCCGGTTCCGCGCAGGGCGGACAGCCAGACCCTGTCGATCACCCCCTCACCATTGCGCTCGGCATGCGGTTCGTCACCGGTGAGGTCGACTTTGTTGTAGACACACAGCTGTGGTATGTCATCGGCGCCGATTTCACGCAGCACCGCATTGACCTGCTCGATGTGCGCCCGGCGTTCTGCATCATGGGCATCGATCACGTGCAGCAGCAAATCAGCCTGGCAGGTCTCCTCGAGCGTGGCGCGGAATGCCGCCACCAGGTCGTGCGGCAGGTGACGGATGAACCCCACGGTATCGGCGAGCACCAGCGGACCGATACCGGGCAGGTCCATACGCCGCAGGGTCGGATCCAGAGTGGCGAACAGCTGGTTGGCCGCGAAGACGTGAGCGCCGGTCAGGACATTGAACAGGGTTGATTTCCCCGCGTTGGTATAACCGACCACCGAGACTGTCGGCACTTCGGCCCGACTGCGCGCCCGCCGGCCCTGTTCGCGCTGCCGTTCCACCTTGTCCAGACGTTTGTTGATCATCTTGATGCGTGCATTGATCATGCGGCGGTCGGATTCCAGCTGGGTTTCACCCGGTCCACGCAGGCCGATACCACCCTTCTGGCGCTCCAGATGGGTCCAGCCCCGCACCAGCCGCGTGGACACATGCCGCAGCTGCGCCAGCTCCACCTGCAGTTTGCCTTCGAAAGAGCGCGCCCGCTGGGCGAAGATATCCAGAATCAGCCCGGTGCGCGCCAGCACGCGACACGACAACAGTCGCTCCAGGTTTATCTCCTGGCTGGGTCGCAGGGCATGATTGAAAATGACCACATCGGCCTGGTGACTCTGCACCGCGGCATGGATTTCATCCGCCTTGCCCTGGCCAACGAACAGCCGGGGCTCCGGCGATGCCCGCGTTGCGGTAATCACCGCGACCGGATCGGCGCCCGCGGAGCGAACCAGTTCAATGAATTCCTGGAGATCCTCCTGGTCGGTCTCGGAGGGGAAGTTCACATGGACCAGAACAGCCCTCTCACCACTGTCGGGGCGTTCGAACAATCAACCACCCGCCGGGATATGTGTGCTGTCAGGCATTCCCCGGTTCAGGCGTGTCACTGGTTTCCGGTCCCGAAATCCGCACGTTGCGTGCCGGCACGACCGTCGAGATCGCGTGTTTGTAAACCATCTGGCTGACGGCATTCTTGAGTAGCACCACGAACTGGTCAAAGGACTCGATCTGTCCCTGAAGTTTGATCCCATTGACCAGATAAATTGACACCGGGACTCGCTCCTTGCGCAGGGCATTCAAAAACGGGTCTTGCAAAGATTGTCCTCTATTCACGTCAGTTCTCCTTTTTCTAGTTCCATAAACCAAAATATTATCTCCCTGAGTACATCTTCTTCTGCACACACACCTGTCCCAGGCAAGAACATAATACTAAATTTTAAGTACAATCACATACTTGTTTTAACATGGATGAGTCGGGAATGCAGCTGCAGGCGTAGCCGTTCGGCGACACCGGGGGCTTCCGCAACAAACCATTTTCCGCTGGTCTCGGCGCGCAGCCAGGTCATCTGGCGCTTGGCGTACCGGCGGGTGGCGACTATAGCCTGATTTACCATGTCCTCATAGCTGATGCGGCCGGCCAGGAAGGCCCAGACCTGCCGGTAACCGACCGCGCGCAAGGCCGGAAGTTCGGCATCCAGATCCCCGCGCTCGTATAACGCCCTGACTTCATCGACAAGGCCGGCGTCCAGCATGCTCCGGAAGCGCCGTTCGATACGCGCCTGCAATTGCTGCCGGTCCTGCGGCGCCACGATCAGCTTGATCAACCGGTAGGGAAACGACGCGACCCGACCCCGTTCGTGGAATTCACTCAACGGCTGTCCGGTTAATTCATAGACCTCCAGCGCACGCTGGATACGCTGCGGGTCATTGGCATGGATACGCGCCGCCGAGGACGGGTCGATTTCCTGCAGGCGCGCATGCAGCCCTGCCAGACCGATCTGCCGCGCCTCGGCGTCCAGACGGGCGCGCACCTCGGGGGCCGCCGGCGGCATGGCGGACAGTCCGCACTCGAGGGCACGAAAATACAGCAGCGTACCGCCGACCAGCAGCGGGATGCGGCCGCTGGCGGTAATCTCCGCCATCTCCGTCAGGGCGTCGCGGCAAAACTCGGCGGCCGAATACGGTTCGGTCGGATCGCGGAAATCGATCAGACGATGGGGCGCCGCCCGCAACAGATCGTCATCCGGCCTCGCGGTGCCGATGGTCATGCCCCGGTACACCATGGCCGAATCCACGCTGATGATTTCCACGGGGAAGTGCCTGACCAGCCCAGCCGCGAGTTCCGTCTTGCCGGAGGCCGTCGGCCCCATCAGAAAAACGGCGGGCGGCAGGATTTCAGTATTGCCGGAATCAGTCATGCAGGGATGCCGCGAACCCGCGCCGTGGTATCAGCGACCGCGCAGAAACTGCTTGTCCAGCTCGGCCAGATCGATCTGCACCCAGGTCGGTCTCCCATGGTTGCACTGGCCACCGCGTTCGGTGCTTTCCAGGTCCCGCAGCAGGGCATTCATCTCTTCAACGCTCAGACGGCGGTTAGCGCGCACCGATCCATGACAGGCCATGGTCGAAAGTATCTCGTTCATCGTATCCTGCAGGCGTTGGCTGGTGCCGTGTTCGAGCAGGTCGGAGAGCACGTCCCTCACCAGCGCGTCGATATCTGTATCGTGCAGAATTACCGGAACCCGGCGGACCAGCAAGTGTTCCGGTCCGCTGCGGTCGATTTCGAATCCCAGCGCCGTGAACCCGTCCTGCTGTGACTCGCAGGCATCCGCTTCGCGCCGGCTGACCCGCAGTCCGAGCGGCACCAGCAGCGGCTGTGAGCGGATACCCCGCGCCGCATACAAGGTCTTCAGCCTCTCGTAGGTGATCCGCTCATGCGCCGCGTGCATATCGACCAGCACCAGTCCGCGAGCATTCTGCGCAAGGATATAGACACCGTGCAGCTGCGCCAGCGCAAACCCCAGCGGGTATTCTACGGCACCCTGCGCTTCCGTGGGGAGGGCCGCGTCGGGCGCCGGACGGGGATGCAGAGCCGCATAACCGGCGATCTGTTCGTGGACATCCAGCGCCATGCCGGTCTGTGACGGCGTGTGTTGCGACCATGTCTGCAGCGCAGCGGGGAGCGGTGGCCGGTAGGCCGGCTGACCGTCGGCGGGACGAACCTTCGCCAGCGCCTCCCGAAGCGTTCCGGACAGGAAGTCATGAATCAGCCGGCTGTCACGAAAGCGCACCTCGTATTTGGTCGGGTGCGCATTGACATCAACCGCCGCGGGATCCATCTCGAGAAACAGCACGAAAGCCGGATGCCGGCCCTGGTAGAGCACATCCGCGTAGGCCTGGCGAACCGCATGCGTCACCAGTTTATCGCGCACCATGCGGTGATTGACGTAGAAGAATTGCAGATCCTGCTGGCTGCGCGAAAAGGCGGGCAATGCGACCCAGCCGCGCAGGGCCATGCCCGCCGCGCCGTGCTCGACATGGATTGCCTGTTCCATGAAGGCCTGCCCGCACAGGCGCGCGACGCGTTGCTCCTCACCTTCCCGAGACAGCGCCGGGGGCAGCTGGAGAACCGCCCGCTGGTTGTGCTGCAGCGTCAGCGCGACCGGGAAGCAGCTGAGCGCCAGGCGGCGCACCAGCTGCTCGATATGCCTGAATTCGGTCGCCTCGGTACGCATGAACTTGCGGCGCGCCGGGGTGCTGTAGAACAGGTCCGCGACATCGACCGTCGTACCGACCGGGTGGGCGGCCGGTACCGGCTCCGATCCTTCGCCCTGCACGGACCAGCCGGAGGCCGCACCGGCGGCGGCGGAACTGAGCCTGAGACGCGACACCGAGGCAATACTGGGCAGGGCCTCGCCGCGAAACCCGAGGCTCGCGATGCGTTCCAGATCATCCAGCGTGGCGATTTTACTGGTCGCATGCCGCGACAACGCCAGCGGCAGCTCCGCCTGCGGTATGCCGCAGCCGTTATCCCGCACCCGTATGCGGCGCAGGCCACCCTGCTCGATATCCACCTCGATCGCATCAGCGCCGGCATCGAGACTGTTTTCCAGCAACTCCTTGACGACTGAGGCCGGTCGCTCGATGACTTCACCGGCGGCGATCTGGTTGATCAGGTGTGAGGGAAGAACCTGGATACGCATTAACGGTGCATGATACTCATATGAACCTGTCGGGGTAATCCCGATAACTTATTGTTGGTCCATCAACGTCATTTTCAGCGCAGAGACGCAAAGAACGCAAAGCCGCTGCGTGTTTTCGTTAACTGGTTTCTTCGCGATCTTTGCGTCCCTGCGGTGAGTTACTTTCATTAATATGGGTGGAGACGACATTCGGTGGCGATTACCCGGACGGACCCTGCCGGGCGAACTCGAAGGTGAAGTACTCTCCCAGGGCCTCCTGTACCTGCCGGATGGTGACCGGACGACCGATGAGTGGATAGCTCCAGACCTGGCAGGTCATTGGCATGATATCGGTCTGGCGTTCCGACTTGAGATGGAAAACCTTGTAAAAACGCAGGATGCTGGGTTGATTAACCCATTCGCGCTGACTGCCCGAGCGGGTGATCAGGAAGCTGTCGGGCTGGATAACGCGGGGCCCGAGATCGCGCACCTCGAACCGGCAGTTGACTTCGAACTCGTTGGCGGCGGGACCCGGCTCGCCTTGCTGGAAAACGACATGGGCCACTCCTGCCGGGATAGTCACCTCCCTGTTGAGCACCAGCTTGGAGCCGCGGGGGATCCTGAAGTTGATGCTGGCGGTATCATTCGTCCCCACTGTCTGACAGCCGGCGAGCAGGGCTGCAATCACAACCCCGCAAAGTCCTTTCCCCACCCGCGTGTGTTTCTCGATCAGGCGCATGAACAGATGATACCCCCACCGCACGATGACGACCAGGCGTCATCCCGCCCGGAGTGCATCAACCGCCGGGCGGCGGTATGCGCAAGGTCTGCCCGACGCGAAGCTGGTCGGATTTCAAATCGTTGAAGTCCTTCAGAGTGGTCAGGCTGACCTGGTATTGCTGCGCGATATCGCCCAGGGTGTCTCCCCGCTGGATAATGTACTTGCGCGCGGCCAGCCGGGTCCCCGGCGGCGGGTGGTTGGCGAAGTACGTGTTGATGCCGCGCAGCATGGCAGTCGCCAGCGCTTCCTGGTGGCGGCTGTCGCGCAACTTCCGCTCTTCGGTCGGATTCGAGATAAACGCAGTTTCGACCAGAACCGAGGGAATATCCGGTGATTTCAGCACGACGAAACCGGCCTGCTGGACGGTGGACTTGTGGGCTTTGCCCAGCCGCTGGAGTTCGCCGAGCATGTTACCGGCAACCGTAATGCTCGCTTCGATGGTGGCGTTCTGCGAAAGATCCAGCAGCACCTCGGCCAGCAGTTGATCCTTGTCATCCAGGCTCACGCCACCCGCCAGGTCCGAGGCATTTTCCTTTTCCGCCAGCCAGCGCGCCATTTCGGAGCTGGCTCCGCGGTTGGACAGCACGAATACCGATGACCCCTGGACGCGCCGGTCACGGAAACTGTCCGCATGAATGGAAATAAACAGATCGGCCTTGTTCTCGCGTGCCTTGTCGATGCGCTGGCGCAGACCGATGTAATAGTCACCCTGGCGAATCATCACCGGGCGCATGCCGGGTGTCTTCCCCACCAGGGCGTAGAGGCGCCGGGCAATGGACAGCACGACGTCTTTCTCATACGTGCCTTTGGTTCCGATGGCGCCGGTATCGTCCCCGCCGTGACCTGCATCGATCGCGATCACCAGGTCACGTGCCGGCAGTTCCTCGCTGTTCAGCGACTTCTTTACCGTGCTCTTGACGACCGGTTTGGTCGCGTCCTTCGCGGCGGGCTTTGCCGGCACGGCGGCTCCGGCCTTCGTTTTCTGTGCGGGGTTGGCATTGTAAAGATCGATGACCAGGCGGTGTCCGTACCGACCGCCAGGTTTGAGCGTAAAACTGCGCGGTTTCGCCGGCTGTTGCAGATCCAGGACGATACGCAGGACATCTTTCGAATATTGTGCGGCCCGCATTCCCTTGATCAAACCGACGCCCGTTTGTTCCCTGGTCAGCGCGGTCCCGACCGAGGCCCGCGGGACATCGATCACCAGACGCTCAGGGTTATGCAGGGTTGAGAGTTCGTAGCCCATCGGGCCGCTGCTATCGAACACGACCCGGGTATGGTCCGGTGCGGCCCACAGCCGCATGCCCTGCACCTCAAGCGGTGCGGCAAACAACAGACTCTGGCATACGAGCCAGAGAAAGAGTCCGGAAACCAGCTGTTTCACGTCGGCAATCGCCCCCAATCCCCCTCACACCGGCACATATACTACGCACAATGGCGGGTAAATTGCAATAAACGTGATAAAAGTCTGCTAGATAGAGCAGTTACCTACAGAGGAATCAAAGCGATGCGTGATAACTGGCTGTCACCTGTCGTCTAACAGCAGTGAAGGATCCGGCTGTAAACAGGCCGCGACCATCAATTCACCTGCTGCGGTCAGCGCCTTGAAATGCAGTTCGCGACCCTGACCCTGGTAAGCCAGGGAGATGACCAGATCCGCCGATGGCAGCACGCCGTCACCCTGCTCCGGCCATTCGACCAGCAACAGGGCGGACTCGCCGAGCAGATCCCGTATCC
>JBAVKA010000043.1:0-13163 GCA_049688075.1 Gammaproteobacteria bacterium | reverse complement strand
ACATCCAGTTCGAGGTCGTCGTCGCGGATGGCCAGCCGCTGGTCGATCAGCAGTCCGTCACGCGGAGCCGGGACTTCAAATTCAACCGCAATGATGTGCTTGGCAAGGAACGCGAGGCCGAAACGATCCGCAAGGAACTGCAGCGCGATACCGTCAACCTGGCGATGCTGCGCATCACGGCGGCAGGCAGACGCTAGCCCGCACTTCTTACCGGGCGGCGGCAGGATGAGATAGTGTGCCGGAGGTAATAAAAGTCATGTCTTCTGAAAACGGGCAATGTGTGTACAAGAAACGCCAGTCCCGGTGAAAACTGCGGGCTAGCATGCAGATCCAGCCCGATCAACTGGAATCCCGCCTGCGCGGCGAACTGGCGCCGGTCTATTTCATCAGCGGTGACGAGCCGCTGCGCGTGACGGAAGCGGCGGATGCGGTGCGAACGCGCGCGCGCGCCGCGGGTTTCGATGAACGGGAGGTGCTGTCGGTTACCGCCGGTTTCGACTGGAACAGCCTGGCGGCAGCCGCCGGCAGCCTGTCGTTGTTCGCCTCGCGCCGCGTAATTGACCTGCGCATGCCGGGCGGCAAGCCGGGCGATGCGGGGGCAAAGGCCTTGCGTGCCTACGCCGAGTCACCGCCCGAGGATACGCTGCTGCTGATCACGGCCGGCAAGCTCGAGTCGTCGGCGCGCAAGAGTCGCTGGGTACAGGCGCTTGATAAGGCCGGCGCGGTGGTGTTCGTCTGGCCGCTGGACAGCCGGCAACTGCCCGCCTGGGTACGCGCGCGCATGCAGCGGTGCGGACTGGAGGCCACGCCGGAGGTCGCCGCCCTGCTGGCGGAACGGGTGGAGGGCAACCTGCTTGCCTGCGTGCAGGAAATCGACAAGCTGTTCCTGCTGCAGGGTGCGGGTCGGGTCGACGCGCGGGATATCGCCAGCGCGGTGGCCGACAGCGCCCGCTTCGATGTCTATGGCCTCGTCGATGCGGCCCTCGCGGGGGACGGCGTACGCAGCGTGCGCATCCTGAACGGGCTGCAGGGCGAGGGCGTGGCGTCCGCGGTGGTGTTGTGGGCGCTGGTTCGGGATCTGCGCCAGCTCTCGGCCATGGCGCAGATGCTGGCCGGAGGACAGCCGCTGTCGTCGGTGCTGACCCGCTTCCGGATCTGGCAGTCCCGCACCACGGCGTTCAGCCGGGCCTTGCCGCGCCTGCCCGGCACCACCTGCAACCGGCTGCTGCGTCGCTGCGCCCTGATCGACCGGGTGATCAAGGGCCAGGCGGCGGGCAACGCCTGGGATGAGCTGTTACAATTGACCTTGTGCCTGGCGGGGGTGAATGCCGTCCCCGCGGGCATTCCGCGTGAGCCTAGGGCCTGTTAACACGTGTATGATCGCCGCGTTGCTGCCTGAAATCAGGCCAGGCAAGGCGCGAGGAGGGAATTTAGTGGTGCTAAATGAACGACGAGCAACGCCGCATGGCCTGATTTCAGGCGCAACCCGGAGGGACGGGGCCATTTTCCCGCAATACGGCGTTAGCGCTCACTTGTGTAGCCTGACTACACGGCACTCGCGCTGCCTTGTCTTGCGAAAAAATGGCCTCCGTCGCGACGACCATACAAGTGTTAACAGGCCCTGGAAGAGCGTCGAGTAAGGATGAGCGCAAAGCCCGAAGCCATGACGATCGATGTACCCGCCTACATGCAGGCCGTGGGACGGCGCGCCCGTGCCGCCTCGCGCGTGATCGGGCGGGCCGAGACACGCCAGAAGAATGCCGCGCTGCTGGCCATTGCCACGGCCATCGAGGCGGCGAGTGAGCGCCTCGTGTCGGAAAACGCCAGGGACCTCGCCGACGGCCGTCACCAGGGACTGGATGAGGCCTTGCTCGACCGCCTGGAACTGAACGCGGACCGCATTGCCGCCATGGCGCAGGGGCTGCGCGAGATCGCGGCCCTGCCGGACCCGATCGGCGGCATCTCGGACATGAACTACCGCCCTTCGGGCATCCAGGTCGGGCGCATGCGGGTGCCGCTGGGCGTGATCGGCATTATCTACGAGTCGCGTCCCAACGTGACCGCGGATGCCGCCGGACTGTGCCTCAAATCGGGCAATGCCGCCATCCTGCGCGGCGGTTCGGAGGCCATTCATTCCAACCAGGCCATCGCCGCCTGCATCCACGCGGGCCTCGACGCCGCCGGTCTGCCGGCCGACGTGGTGCAGGTCATCGAGACCACCGACCGTGCCGCCGTCGGCGAACTGGTGCGCATGGAGCAGTACGTGGACGTGATCGTGCCGCGCGGCGGCAAGGGGCTGATCGAGCGCGTCACCCGCGAGGCGCGCGTACCGGTCATCAAGCACCTGCACGGTATCTGTCATACCTACATCGACGGCCTGGCGGATCCGGGCAAGGCGGTGCGGGTCGCCGTCAACGCCAAGACGCAGCGCTACGGCACCTGCAATACCATGGAGACCCTGCTCGTCTCACGGGAGATCGCCGCGCAGGTCCTGCCGGCGCTTGCGGAAGCGTATCGCGCGGCCGGGGTCGAACTGCGCGGCTGCGAGGCAACGCGCGCCCTCCTGCCGGACGCCATCCCGGCCACCGAAACGGACTGGGATACCGAATACCTGGCACCGATTCTCGCCATCCGCGTCGTTGAGGACCTGGATGCCGCGATCGATCACATCGCCCGCTACGGGTCCGGTCATACCGATGCCATCATCACGGAGTCGCTGCCGCGCGCGCAGCGTTTCCTGCGTGAAGTCGATTCCAGTTCGGTCATGGTCAACGCCTCGACCCGCTTCGCGGACGGCTTCGAATACGGGCTCGGCGCCGAGATCGGCATCAGCACCGACAAGCTGCATGCGCGCGGGCCGGTCGGCCTGGAAGGGCTCACCACGCTGAAGTTCATCGTCATCGGTGACGGACACATCCGTACCTGAAGGCCGTGCAGGGATGCCTTCGCTGGGCACCTGTTCCCGCGTGTTTCGACTGGCATGATCGGTATCCTGGGGGGGACTTTCGATCCGGTCCATTTCGGCCACCTGCGCCCGGCGCTGGAAGTTCAGGAAGCGCTGGCGCTGCAAGAACTCCGGCTGGTTCCCTGTCATATTCCACCGCACCGGCCGCAGCCGTACGCCTCGGCCGCACAGCGCGTGGCCATGCTGGAGGCGGCTGTTGGGCGGCATCCCGCTTTCCGGATTGATACGCGCGAGCTGCAGCGCAACGGGCCGTCCTACACCTTCGATACGCTGATGTCGCTGCGTGAGGAACTCGGAGACGCCGGTCTTTGCCTGCTGTTGGGCATGGATGCCTTCGGAGATCTGACGACCTGGCATCGTTGGGACGAGTTGATCGAACTGTGTCATCTGGTGGTCATGACCCGTCCGGGCGCCGATGTTCCGGCCGGCGGGGAACTGGCCGGTTTCATCCGGCGCCACCGGGTGCCAGCAGCGGCCGGACTGCAGCATCGGCCGGCCGGTCGGCTGCTGTTCCAGCCGGTGACGGCACTGGCGATTTCCGCTTCCCGGCTGCGGGCGCTGCTGGCGGAGGATCTGAGTCCGGCGTTCCTGATGCCGGAGGCGGTCATAGACATTATCAACCGTGAAGGCCTGTATCGAGGTACATGAGGCGATGAGTGAGAACTGAAAAACACCAACGGCCGGACATGCCCCTGCTGTCCGTGGAGCAACTGCTGGCGCTGGTCATCGATGCGCTGGAAGACCTCAAGGGCGTTGATATCAAGGTGCTGGATGTCACGGACATGACCTCGATAACCGACCGCATGGTGGTTGTCGGCGGTACCTCGACGCGCCACGTGAAGTCACTCGCCGACCACGTCGCCCTCAAGGCCAAACAGGCCGGCAACCCCCCGCTGGGAATCGAGGGTGAGCAGGGGGGCGAATGGGTGCTGATCGACCTCGGTGACGTCGTCGTCCACGTGATGCTGCCACCGGTGAGGGCGTTCTACGCGCTGGAGAAGCTCTGGTCGGTCGGTAACGCCGAAGCGGCCGGCGCCCCGTAAACCCGACAGGCCGGCATCGACCGCCCGGGCTACTCGCACAGGTTCCCATGATGGCCGCACCCCATACCGGGCAACTCCTGTCATGACCGTCGGCTGCAAGGACGATGCGCATGGCAGTGCAAGTGTTGCGTGAGGGCAGGATGCCCGGAGCGATTGCGGCCGTCGAGCGTACAGGGACGTATTCACAGCGTGTCACGACAGGAGTTGCCCGGTTGGAGTCTCAGCCGATATAAGACAAAGTCAACGTGTCTCCTGTTAACACCGACCTTCTCCTGACCGTATGCACATACACCTGATCGCCGTCGGAACGCGCGTGCCCTCGTGGGTCTCGCAGGGCTATGAGGACTATGCCCGGCGTCTGCCGCGTGAATGCACCCTGTGCCTGGTGGAAATACCCCCGGGCAGGAGAAGCCGGACACAGCCGCCGGCGCAGGCGGTGGAGGAGGAGGGCCGGCGGATGCTGGCCGCCATACCGGAGCGATCGCTGGTGGTGGCGCTGGACGACGGCGGCAGCGCCTGGGACACGCCCGCGCTGGCTACCCGGCTGCAGGAGTGGCTGCAGTCCGGGCGTGATATTGTACTGCTGGTCGGCGGGCCGGATGGTCTGTCCGGTGACTGCCTGCGGCGGGCCGATCTGCGCTGGTCGCTCTCCGCGCTCACTCTGCCGCATGCGCTGGTGCGGGTGGTGCTCGCCGAGCAGCTGTACCGGGCATGGACAATCATCAGCGGTCATCCCTATCATCGTTCCTGATTTTTCATGGCATTATGGACGGATCACCCCATGTCTTCCTGGCTTCCGCCTCACCGCGGCGTCAGGCGTTGTTGAGCCAGATCGGCATCGGCTACACCCTGTTGCACGCCGAAGTGGACGAGGCGCTGCTCCCGGACGAGCCGGCCGGCGACTATGTCCGGCGTGTGGCGCTGGAGAAAGTGCGCGCCGGGCGGGTGCTGCTCCCGGGGGATGCCGGTTCGCCGGTGCTCGGCGCCGACACGGTGGTCGTCGTCGACGGCAGAATCATGGGCAAGCCGCGCGACCGGGACGAGGGCATCGACATGCTGCTGGCTCTCTCCGGCAGGAGCCACCAGGTGCTGAGCGCGGTGGCACTGGCCGCCGGCCGGGAGGCAGTGCGCGTGAGTGAGAGCCGCGTGACCTTTCGCACGCTGACGCAGGCGCAATGCGCGGCTTACTGGGATACCGGCGAACCCCATGACAAGGCCGGAGGGTATGCTATCCAGGGCAGGGCGGCCGTATTCGTCTCCCGCCTCGAGGGCAGCTACTCCGGCGTCATGGGGCTGCCTGTGTACGAGACGGCGGAATTGTTGCGGGAATTCGGCATTGAAGTATTGTAGCGCCGGGATGGCAGGCGGCGCGGACCAGCCGCGGCTTCAGGAGTGTGAATGAGCGAAGAAATCCTGATCAATGTGACGCCCCGCGAGACACGCGTGGCGCTGATCGAGAACGGTGTCCTGCAGGAAGTCCTGATCGAGCGTTCCCGCCGCCGCGGCATTGTCGGCAACATCTACAAGGGCCGTGTGTGCCGGGTGCTGCCGGGCATGCAGGCCGCCTTCGTGGATATCGGACTCGACCGCGCCGCGTTCCTGCATGCCTCGGATATCCTGCCGCGCAATGCGGACGGCGGGGCCGTCGCCGTCGAGCGCGATATCAGCGAGCTGCTGAGGGAAGGGCAGGAACTGACCGTGCAGGTGGTCAAGGATCCGCTCGGCACCAAGGGTGCCCGCCTGACCACGCAGAGCACCATCCCGTCGCGTTTTCTGGTGTTCATCCCGAATGTGGCCACTGTCGGCATTTCCCAGAAAATTGAGGATGAGGCGGAACGCATCCGCCTGCGCGATGTCATTCAGTTATTCATGACGGAACAGGATGAAGGGGGGTATATCGCGCGCACGGCGGCGGAAGGCGCGAGCGCGGAGGCCCTGCGTGCCGACATGATCTTTCTGAGAAAGCTGTGGTCATCCATCAGCGAGCGGGAACGCGGAACCGCGCCCGGGTCCATCGTGTACGAGGACCTGCCGCTCAGCGTGCGCATCATGCGTGACCTGCTGGATGCCAACGTGGAAAAGGTGCGCATTGATTCGCGTGAAAGCTATCAACGGGTGCTGCATTTTGCCGAAATGTTCATGCCGGACCTTGCGGTGGAGATCGAATACTATCCGGGCGAACGGCCGATCTTCGATCTCTATGGAGTGGAGGACGAGATTCAGAAGGCGCTGCTGCGCAAGGTGCAGCTCAAATCGGGCGGCTACCTGATCTTCGACCAGACCGAATCGATGACGACCATCGACGTCAATACCGGCGGCTACGTCGGGCATCGCAATCTTGAGGAGACAATCTTCAAGACCAATCTGGAGGCGGCCCAGTCCATCGCCCGGCAGCTGCGACTGCGCAATCTGGGCGGCATCATCATCGTCGATTTCATCGACATGACCCAGGAGGACCACAAGCGCCAGGTGTTGCGCAGTTTCGAGAAATACCTCGAAAAGGATCATGCCAGGACGCAGATCAGCGAGGTGTCCATGCTGGGACTGATCGAAATGACGCGCAAGCGTACCCGCGAAAGTCTGGAGCACATCCTCTGCGAGGAATGTCCGACCTGCGCCGGCAGGGCATCACTGAAGACCCCGGAGACAGTCTGCTACGAGATCTTCCGCGAGATCCTGCGCGAATCACGCCAGTACGACGCGCAGCAACTGCTGGTGCTCGCCTCCCAGGAAGTCGTCGACCTGCTGCTCGACGAGGAATCCGACAGCCTGGCCGAACTGGAGGCCTTTATCGGGAAACCGATCAAGTTTCAGGTCGAAGCCCTCTACACGCAGGAACAGTATGACGTCGTACCGATGTAGTTTCTGCCGGAACCGGCGGGCCAGATAATACCGGCGCTGGTGCACCGGTAACCCTGACTATGACAGCTCGTCTGCTCCATGTCCTGTGGCTGCTGCTGGTCGTACTGCTGGGCCTGACGGCCGCGACACTCACCGCGGCGCGCCTGCTGGTCCCCCTGCTGGGCGAATACCGCCTGCAGGCGGAGCGGCTGGCCAGCGAGACGCTGCATCGCCCGGTCAGCATCGAGCGTATGGAGGCGAGCTGGCGCGGTCTCAACCCGTTGCTCAAGTTCAAGGGTGTGTCCGTGGCCGGCGCCGGCCTTCAGGACGGCCGGCTTGCCATCGAGCAGGTATGGGTCGGTCTGGATTTCCTGCGCTACCTCTTCGACCGGCAGATCCGGGTGGCCAGTGTCGATGTGATCGGCGCCGCTGTCGATGTCGTAAGGGACCGGGACGGGCAAATCTACATCGACAGGCTGCAAGGCGAGTCCGGTAATGCCACCGTCGCTCCGGGTCTGCTGGACGGGGGGCGCTTCTCGCTGCATAAATCAGACATCAGCTTCCGGGACCTCAAGACCGGCCGGCCTGCGCTGCGTTTCTCCAGCGTATCACTCACGCTGAAGAATTCCGCCGGCCTGCACATCCTGAGCGGCGATGTCATGCTGCCCGAGCAACTGGGTCACCGGCTGGCTGTTCATGCCGAGTTCAGCGGACCGCTCGAACGCTTCAACGACTGGCATGGCCGCCTGTATGCCACCGGCCGTTCCCTGTCGATCATGCCCGAGATCCTGAAAGACGTTGCTCCCGGTATCGACGCCCGGGGAATCGCCGATATCCGCTGCTGGGTCAACTTCGGCGCAGCCCGCCTGCGGTCGGTTTCGGCCGAAGTCGAACTGCACAATTTCATCCTGCGGCACCGGGGGGACGACCGGACGGCGGATTATGTCGCGGAATATGTCAGCGGGGTGTTCGGGTGGCGCCGCCGCGCAGCCGACTGGCAGTTCGCGGCCCGGGACCTCTCCATCACACGAAACGGCGCGCGGTATGCACCGACGCAGCTCACGCTGGCGAGGCACGAGGAGTCTGGCAAAGGTACGATCTCGGGAACCGCCAGCCGGATTTTCCTGCAGGACCTGCAACCGCTGGTAGCGCTGCTTCCCGGCATCGAGGAGCCGTACCGGCAACGCTTTGCCCGCCTGCGGCCCGAGGGCCTGATCGAGACATTCTCCATCAAGCTCGAAGATCCCGCGGAAGCCCCGCCGCGGCTGCTCTGGTTCGACGCCTCGTTGCGTGACATTGGCGTACGCCAGGCCGATGGTTTGCCCGGGTTCGGTGGATTGACGGGAACTGCAACGGGGACGCAGGACGGCGGCACGTTCTGGATCAGCAGCCAGGATTTCATCTACCAGGACGACAGGCTGTTCACCGAACCGCTGCATTTCGATGAACTCAGCGGCGAGGGAGTCTGGCAGTACCGGGAGGGCCGACTGAGCCTGAGCAGCAAGGCGCTGAACCTCATGAACGGCGATCTGGCCGTCGAAGTCCGGCTGGTGCTCGAACACCTCCCGGAGGAACCCGCCCCGCGCCTTGATTTGCAGGTCGCCGTGAACCGCTTCCAGCTCGACAGTATCCGGCAGTACCTGCCGGCGCGCGTCATGTCCGCGACGGGGGTTCACTGGCTGGAACACAGTCTGCTGGGCGGCAATGTCACCGGGGGCAGCGTGATCCTCAAGGGACGGCTGGACCAGTTGCCTTTCGACAAGGGGGAGGGGCAGCTGCAGGCCCGGTTGCCGGTCACTGCCGCGGTCCTCGATTTCAACCCGGGGTGGACACCCATCAGGGATCTCGATGCGCAGGTCGATTTCGACGGCCGCAGCATGGATATACGGAGTCGTCGCGGAACAATCAGGACCGCATCCCTCACGGCGGTGCATGCGCAGATCAGGGATCTGGCCAAACCGGATCTCGTGCTGGAGGGAACGGTGCAGGGTGATCTACCGGTGATGCTGGCGGAGCTGGGCAGTAGTCCGCTGGGTGAGGTCTACGGTGCTTTCGTTGACCGGGTCGAGAGTGACGGCGGCGCCGGACTGGATCTGGATCTGCTCGTACCGCTGCACCACGATGACCATGAGATAGAGGTCAAGGGCGGCATCATCCTGAAGGACAACAGTCTCAAGGTGCTGCCCGATGGTCCCGCGCTTGAACATATCAAGGGGCAGCTGGCGTTTACCACGCACGGCATCAGCGGCAAGGGACTGAAGGCGAAGCTGCTCGGGGCGCCGGTCAGCGTCGATGTTTCAACCGATGACACGGCCGGTGTGACCAGGGTCAGCATGAATGGACCGCTTGACGTGTCCGGCTACATCGCCGGGGCGTGGCAGGGATCGGCGGCGCCGGTTACGGGCCGCAGTGACTGGAACGTGGTGCTGGCCATCGGCCGTCTCGAGGACCGGAATCAAGTGCCGGAGGTGGATCTCACGCTGAGTTCGGATCTGCAGGGCATCGCCGTCGATCTGCCCGCGCCGCTCGGTAAAACCAAACAGGAAAGCCGCCGGCTTACCATTGCCGTAGACCGGGTGTCGAAGCCGGACAAGACGCTTCGCTTCACCTATGCAGATCTGCTTCAGGGGATCTGCGCGATTCGGGATAACGGGAACGGGATGGCGTGCCGCCGCGGAGCGATCCAGCTCGGGACCGGGAAGGCGGTTTTGCCGGAGGCGAAGGTGCTGCTCATCACGGGGCGCACACCGGTGTTCTCGCTGACTCGCTGGCAACCGGTACTCGACAGTGTCAAGTCCGGTCCCGGCCTGCCCGTGAAGCTTGATGTGGTGATCGACGAGCTGGAAGTGCTGCAACACGTCATTCGCGATGTGACGCTGCGCTCGGAAGAAGCGGGACTGGTCCGGGTGTTCAACCTCGACGGGCCGGCCAGCGCCGGAACGATAGAGCTTACCCGCACCAGGGCCGGCGTGGTGAGGGTCATGATGAATCTCGACCGGTTGTTCCTGGAAAAGCGCGCCGTCCCCGGCGCCGTTCAGGAGGCTCCCGCGAAGGCGGAGAACTTTCCGGAATTGCAGATCACGATACGCAAGTTCAAGTACAACGATGTGAACTTCGGCGAGCTGCAGTTGCAGGCAGTGCGCACGGGGAATACGGTGCACGTCGAGCGGCTGCTGCTCGCCTCGAAGAAGATCAACCTGCAGGCAACGGGTGACTGGCATACGGTCAACGCCCAGAACCTCTCGCAGTTCGACGTGGAAATCAAGGACGGCAAGCTCGCCAGTCTGCTCGATGCCTACGATTTCAAGGAGGATATGACCGGCGGTGAACTTTCCGGGACCCTGCACGCCAGCTGGCAGGGCGCGCCCTGGGAATTCACTCCGGCGCACGTCAACGGCAAACTCTACCTGCTCATCAAGGATGGACAGCTGCTGGATGTCGAGCCGGGCGCCGGCCGGGTCTTCGGTCTGCTGAGCCTGCATACCCTGCAGCGCCGGCTGTCGCTCGATTTCAGCGACCTGTTCAAGAAAGGCTTTGCCTTCGACCGCATAGAGGGGAATTTCGTGCTGGACAACGGGGACGCCTACACCAATGACCTGGTGATCAACGGGCCGGCAGCCAGGATCGAGATCTCCGGACGCATCGGATTGGCCAGTAACGACTACGATGAACTGGTGACGGTGATACCCAGCATGAGTTCCAGTCTGCCGCTGGCCGGCGCGCTTGCCGGCGGACCGGCCGTCGGGGCCGCCCTGCTGGTGGCGGAACGCCTGCTGGGCGACAAACTTGAGCAGGTGTCCCGGTTTACGCACACGTATTATGCCGTCACCGGCCCCTGGTCCGATCCCGTTTTCACCAAGATCGAGCTCCCGCCCGCGGAACCGGCGGATAAAACCCCTGCGAAGGCTGAGTGAATAAAGCCCTGTTTTCAGCCGGTTATCGAGATGGCCTGCGGTACGTGTGTGGTATCCTGTTCAATAGACAGCACCGTGGGGTTACTTCTTTGTTTATGGATGACCATCAACTCATGCGTGAACGACCAGGACAAACTACTCAATGACGGTAATCGCCTGTATCCAGATGGCCTCGGGGCCTAATGTCAGGGCCAATCTGCTGGAGGCCGAGCGGCTCATCGAGCAGGCCGTGAGTCGCGAGGCGAAACTGATGATACTGCCTGAGAATTTTGCCCTCATGGGTCTGTCGGAACTCGACAAGGTGGCGGCGTGCGAAGCCGAGGGCAGCGGTCCGATGCAGTCCTTTTTGTCCATGCAGGCCGCAAAGCACGGCATATGGATCGTGGGTGGGACCATACCGCTTGCCGCGCACAGCGTCGGGAAGGTCCGTGCCGCATGCCTGGTGTTCGATGACCAGGGCCGGCAGGTGGCCCGCTATGACAAGATTCACCTGTTCGATGCCAGGATAATCGACAGCAATGAGCATTACACGGAATCCGAAACCATTGAACCCGACGACAAGGTCGTCGTGGTCGACACGCCGTTCGGCCGCATGGGGCTGGCGGTCTGCTATGACCTGCGCTTCCCGGAACTGTTCCGGCAACAGCTGGACAAGGGCATGGAGTTGCTGGCGCTGCCCGCCGCTTTTACGGCGATCACCGGCCGCGCGCACTGGGAGATACTGGTCAGGGCGCGGGCTATCGAGAATCTCTGCTATGTCGCCGCGGCCGCCCAGGGCGGATACCATATGAGCGGGCGCGAGACGCATGGCCACAGCATGATCATCGATCCCTGGGGAACGGTGCTCAACAGTCTGGCCCGCGGACCCGGGGTGGTGTGCGCGAACATCGACCCGGAACGCCTGGAAATCGCCCGCCGAAATTTCCCCAGTATCCTGCATCGCCGTCTGGGATGCCCTGTGAGTACATCGCCGTGACAAGCTCAGCCACAACGAATCTCGATATTGCCCGCCAGCGCCTGCTGGTCCCCGCGGGACTGGACGAACAGGCCCTCGACCGTGTGTTCGGCAAATTGCTGGGGCATGCGGTCGACAGTGGCGATATCTATTTCCAGTCGACCCGCTACGAGTCGTGGCAGCTCGAGGACGGCCTCGTCAAGGAAGGCACCCACAGCATCGAGCAGGGAGCCGGGGTCAGGGCAATCAGTGGCGACAAGACCGGCTTCGCCTATTCGGACGAGATCCTGATGCCGGCCCTGCTGGAGGCCTCGCAGGCGGCGCGCGCGATAGCCGGGCGGGGAGAAGCGGGCACGTTGCAGGCCTGGCACCGGGGCGAGGGGAATATCCTTTATCCCGCGATCGATCCGCTCGACGGGATGTCGGCGGATGACAAGGTGGCCTTGCTGCGGCGGGTGGACGCCGAGGCGCGGCGCCAGGACCCGCGCGTCAAAGAGGTGATGGTCAGTCTCGCCGGCGTGCACGAGGTGATGATGGTCGCGGTCAGCGACGGCACACTCGCCGCCGATGTGCGTCCGCTGATCCGATTCAACGTCAACGTCATCGTCGAGCAGAACGGCCGCCGCGAGCAGGGCAACGCCGGCGGCGGCGGACGCACGGAATACGCTTTCTTCATCGAGGAAGAGCGGGCGCTCGGCTACGCGCGCGAGGCCGTGCGCCAGGCGCTGGTCAACCTTGAGGCGGTCGACGCTCCGGCCGGCGCAATGCCGGTGGTGCTGGGACCGGGCTGGCCTGGTATCCTGCTGCACGAGGCAATCGGCCACGGTCTGGAAGGCGATTTCAACCGCAAGGGAACCTCGGCCTTTGCCGGCCGGGTCGGGCAGCAGGTGGCCTCCCCGCTGTGCACGGTGGTCGACGACGGGACGCTGCCAGGTCGCCGCGGGTCGCTTAATGTAGATGACGAGGGGACGAAGACCCAGCACACGGTGCTGATCGAGAAGGGCATCCTCAAGGGTTACATCCAGGACCGGCTGAATGCAGGTCTGATGGGCGTCGCGCCGACCGGCAACGGCCGCCGTGAGTCCTATGCGCATCTGCCGATGCCGCGCATGACCAATACCTATATGCTCGCCGGCGAGTCCGACCCGCAGGATATCATCGGCTCCGTCGGCAAGGGCCTGTATGCCGTCAACTTCGGCGGCGGGCAGGTCGACATCACCTCGGGCAAGTTCGTGTTCACCGCGAGCGAGGCCTACCTGATCGAAAATGGCAAGGTGACCCGTCCGGTGAAAGGCGCTACGCTGATCGGCAACGGACCGGATGTGCTGAAGCGCGTGTCCATGGTCGGGCGTGATCTGGAACTCGACAGCGGCGTCGGCACCTGCGGCAAGGAAGGGCAGAGCGTGCCGGTCGGCGTCGGACAGCCGACCCTGCTGATCGACGAA
>JBAVKA010000042.1:0-1730 GCA_049688075.1 Gammaproteobacteria bacterium | reverse complement strand
TCTATTAGTGAATGCTAATACACTGATGCATCCTCTACGAGCCCCACGCAGCTGAAGACGCCTGCTACGTCCCGAGATCCAGAAACGGGCACATCCGCGTTACCCATCGGGGCGAAATGGGCACGGTGCCCAGCGGCTAAAGCTGGCCCACCGGATACGATTCAAAGCCCTGTAGATCGATGCGCAAAATTCACATAATTCTTTCAAAAACAACGATATAAACGTGTATAGAGCCGCCGTTCGCGGTATAATTCGGTAGTCGTAAGCCACTGAATTATCACCACAAAGGGGCCCATTCGATGGCGATTCTAAGCGATCTTTTCTCCCCGCTCTATGAGCTCTTCCCCACCTCCCGCCATGGGAAAGAGCGGGCCACTTTGTTGGTCTACACCCTGATGAGCATCATTATCCACTTCACCTCTGCGCGCACCTCCAATCTGCTCAGGACCTTGCAGACTCTGTTCGAGCTCGATGTGGGCCAGCGCCGCTTCTACACCTTCATGGGCTCGCCCAAACTGCCTTGGGAACGGTTGTGGGAGACCGTGTGGCGGATCATTCCCAATCCCTTGACCGACGGCCGACTCCTCATCGCCTTGGACGATTTCATCAACCCCAAGACCGGCAGGAAAATCTTCGCCTGTTCCCACGTCTTCGACCACGCCGCCAAACTCAACCAGGCGAAGTATCCGTGGGCCCAAAATGTGGTTTCCATCGGGCTGTTAAAACTCATCAAGGACCGCTGGAGCTGTTTGCCGCTGGCCTTTCTGTTCTACCACATGAGAAAGGACATCGAGGCCGGCAAGGTTCAGATCGACGGGCGCAGCCCCGCCTTCAGAACCAAGCTCGAACAGGCCGTGGAGATGTTGTGCCAGGTCGCCAGTGCTTTCTGCGCAACCGATCTGCTCGTCGTCACCGATAGCTGGTTCGGGAACGACGGTCTGTTCAAACCCATGCGCCAAGCCATTGGCAAGCGCTTCCATCTGCTCTCTCGCCTGCGGGTGAATATCACCCTGTACGCACTTCCTCCCGACCCCAATGCGAAAAAAGGCCGCGGTCGCCGTAAAAAATACGGCCACAAACTGGGCACGGCCGAAAGCCTGGCGGCCGGGTTCAAAGACCAGGCTCAACCCTATCTCGTCGATCTCTACGGCAAGGTCCGCCAAGTGATGGCCTACGACCAGGTCTTCATGCTCAAGACCCTGAAATGCTCCGTGCGGGTCGTCTGGGTCTATCGCAAAAACCAGTGGGTCGCTCTGTTCACCACCGATTTGACGCTGTCCGTCGAGCAAATCATTACCTGGTATGGGGCCCGCTGGAAAATCGAGTCCGGCTACAAAGAGCTCAAGCAGGACATCGGTAGCGCCGACAGCCAAACCCGAAATCCCCATGCAGTCACCAATCACTTGCATTTCTGCATGATGGCCGCAACGCTGACCTGGATCTTTGCCGACCAACTTGAAAACAAACCAAAACGCCGCCATGCGGTTGCCGGACGCCGCCACTTCGCCTTCTCCGACGTGCGACGCAGCTTCACCGAGCTCGCCATGAGCCAGAATTTCGATAGGGTTTTCCCCATCCCTCGCAAAGCACGGCAAAATTCCTTGCTGTCCGCACTACTGCGCATGGTAGCTTGAGGATTCTTGTGAAACTTCAGCTCAATAATTTGTGGCACTCTTTTACCCCCTACTATTTCCTACCATTTATCCCTTCATTCACATCACCTCCCCTCC
>JBAVKA010000041.1:0-1913 GCA_049688075.1 Gammaproteobacteria bacterium | reverse complement strand
GTTCGGCCATCTGGTCGTAGACCTTGCGCAGCGCCGGCGCCATCTTGTTCACCAGCGTGCCCGCCACGATCATGACGTCCGACTGCCGCGGGCTGGGACGGAAAATGATGCCGAAGCGGTCCAGGTCATAGCGCGCGGCACCGGCCTGCATCATCTCGACGGCACAGCAGGCCAGTCCGAAGGTCATCGGCCACATCGAGCCGGTGCGCGCCCAGTTGATCAGCGCATCGGCGGTGGTAGTGACATAACCTTCCTTGAGGATGCCCTCTATTCCCATTCGAGGGCACCCTTTTTCCACTCGTAGATGAAGCCGATCACCAGAATGCCCAGGAAGACCATCATGGCGACGAAGCCGAACAGGCCGATGGAATCCAGCACCACGGCCCAGGGAAACAGGAAGGCGATTTCAAGATCGAAGATGATGAACAGGATGGCGATGAGGTAGTAGCGCACATCGAAACGCATGCGCGAATCCTCGAAGGCCTCAAAGCCGCACTCATAGGGCGAGAGCTTCTCACTGTCGGGTTTGTGCGGCGCCAGCAGGAAACCCGCCAGGATCGGAAGCACGCCAATGGCGATGCCAATGGCAATAAAGATCATGATTGGCAGGTAATTATCCAGCATCTAGCAACCGCCTCATGCGCACCGGTCAGGATGAAGCCCGGCGCATTTCCAAAAGAATGTGAAGAGTTGGACAGGCCGTCAAAAGAGATGTTGCAGTCTAGGCCAGTCGGGCAACGGGTGTCAAGCTGGGGCTTGTCTATTTTATCTATAATATTCTTATAGTTAGCCTCTTTTTTAGGGGTATAAAAAATACCCCTGCAACGCCCTGTCAAGCCCGGTTGCAGGTCCGCGCCGGTGACCGCAGGGCATAGACCCGGGTGCGCTGGCAACCGGATCGGGTAACATGGTGCCGATGGCCGGACTCGAACCGGCATGGCTTGCGCCACTGCCCCCTCAAGACAGCGTGTCTACCAATTTCACCACATCGGCCTGATGTAAAACGCCACACCGCGCAGGCGCGGCTTATTCCGGTAAATCTTCGGTACTCTTGTCCGGCGTCGCGGGAGTCTCCGGAGCGGCGGCCGGTGTCCCGGCGCCCGGTTTCTCCGACACCGGATTTTCGGCTGCCGGACTCTCGGCCGCGGGTGCCGGGGTGGTCTCGGGAAGGTCTGTCGCCGCGCCCTTCACCTTGTCGAGGGCTGCGGCCGTTTCCTCCTGCTGTGCGGATTTCTGCCGGGCTTCCTGTTGCTGCTGGATCTGCTCGACCACGCTGTCGGGCGCCTTGCGGCTGACGTGGAGCACCAGGGGCGAGGCGATCAGGAGACAGTTGATGAAGAACACCGTCGCCAGGATGGCGGTTGCCCGCGTGAAAAACGAGCCCGAACCACGCGACCCGAACACCGTGCCCGAGGCGCCGCTGCCGAACCCGGCCCCCATGTCGGCGCCCTTGCCCTGCTGCAGGAGCACCAGGGTGATGATGCTGACAGACACCAGGATCTGCACAACCAGTAATATGGTAAACATGGGCGACCGTCAATTCAGCTGTTGAACAGGATCGGCTCAGGCATTGCCGGCCCGGCCGATCGCGAGAAAATCGTTGGCATCCAGCGAGGCCCCGCCGATCAGGCCGCCGTCGATATCCGCCATGGCGAGCAGTTCCGCGGCATTGCTGCCCTTGACGCTGCCGCCGTAGAGAATCTGGACCTTCGCCGCCACGGCCTCGTCCAGACCGGCCAGCTTGCCGCGGATGAAGGCATGGACGTCCTGCGCCTGCTGCGGGGAAGCGGTCTTGCCGGTGCCGATGGCCCAGACCGGTTCGTAGGCGATCACGGCATCCCCCAGCGCGTGAATGCCCTCGAGGGCGATGACCGCATCCAGCTGGCGGCCGACCACTTGTTCGGTGATGCCCT
>JBAVKA010000040.1:0-16516 GCA_049688075.1 Gammaproteobacteria bacterium | reverse complement strand
TGGACCTGCTGCTGCGCCGGGACCTGCGCATCTCCTACCGCCAGGAGGTGGCGCGGCCGCTGTCGGAGATTTTCAGCGGGCACGAGTGGACCCGACTGCTTGAGCGTCTCGAGTCCATCCATGCCGGGCTGCGCACCAGCCGCCTGTTCGTCGCCACCCACATGCACGCCGGGGATGGCAACGTGCACACCAATATCCCGGTTAATTCCTCCGACTACGCGATGCTGCACGAGGCGGATCTGATCGTCGACCGGGTGATGAAACTCGCCGTCTCGCTGGGCGGCGTCATCTCGGGCGAGCACGGTATCGGACTGACCAAGTTCAGGTTCCTGGAGCCGCGGGTGATCGCCGCCTTCGAACGCTACAAGCGGGAGATCGATCCGGAAGGGCATTTCAACCGCGGCAAGCTGTTGACCGGTTCGGGACTCGGCAGCGCCTACACGCCCTCGTTGCGCCTGGTACAGCAGGAGGCGCTGCTGCTGGAGGCGAGCGAACTTGGCGCGCTCAACGACGATATCCGCAACTGCCTGCGTTGCGGCAAATGCAAGCCGGTGTGCAACACGCATGTCCCGCGCGCCAACCTGCTCTATTCGCCGCGCAACAAGATCCTCGCCACCGGCCTGATCATCGAGGCCTTCCTTTACGAGGAGCAGACGCGTCGCGGTGTTTCCCTGGAGCACTTCAGGGAAATGAACGATGTGGCGGATCACTGCACGGTCTGCCACAAGTGTTTCAATCCCTGCCCGGTGAACATCGATTTCGGCGAAGTCACCATGCGCATGCGCAAGCTGCTGCGCGAGCGTGGCCACAAGCACTACAGCCCGGTCACCTGGGCGGCGATGACCTTTCTCAACGTCACCGATCCCGCGACCATCAAGCTGATGCGCAAGCTGATGATCGACTGGGGCTATCGCAGCCAGCGCCTGGCGGTGCGCCTGGCGCGCCGGCTGTTGCCTGCGCAGGGCGGGGGGTTGCCTGAGGGGACCAGTGGTCCGCTGACGTTGCGCTCCCAGCTGGTGCATTTCGTGAAGACGCCCATGCCCTCCCGCGTACCGCGCCAGGCTATGCGCGCTCAGCTGGGACTGGAGGACAGCCGCATGGTGCCGATACTGCGTGACCCGCGCAAAGTGTCGGAGGCTTCGGATGCGGTGTTCTATTTCCCGGGTTGCGGTTCCGAGCGTCTGTTCAGCCAGATCGGTCTGGCCACGCTGGCCATGCTCTACGAGGCGGGCGCCCAGACCGTGCTGCCGCCGGGCTATCTCTGCTGCGGCTATCCGCAGAAAGCCGGCGGAGATGCCGCCCGCGGGCAGCAGATCACCACCGACAACCGGGTGCTGTTCCACCGCGTTGCCAACACGCTCAACTATCTCGACATACGCACCGTCATCGTCTCCTGCGGAACCTGCATGGACCAGCTGCTGGAGTACGAGTTCGGCAAGATCTTCCCGGGTTGCCGCCTGCTCGATATCCATGAATACCTGCTGGAGAGAGGCGTGCATCTTGAGGCCGAGCAGGGTGTGCAATACCTCTACCATGACCCGTGCCATACGCCAATGAAGACCCACAATCCGATCCAGGTCGCCTCGGCCCTGATGGGCCAGCCGGTGATGCTCTCCGACCGCTGCTGCGGCGAGGCCGGCACCTTCGCCCTGTCGCGCCCGGACATCGCTACCCAGCTGCGCTTCCGCAAGCAGGAACAACTCGCCCAGGGAATTCAGGCACTGACGGGCGAGACGACCGCCGTTGCAGGCAACGTGAAGCTGCTGACCTCCTGCCCGTCCTGCCAGCAGGGACTGGCCCGCTATGCCGATGACACCGGCCTGGAAACTGACTATATCGTGGTGGAACTGGCCAACCACCTGCTTGGCAAGGACTGGGAAAAGCAGTTCATCACCCGCGTCCGCGATGGCGGTATCGAGCGGGTGCTGTTGTAGAAGTCGACGTGCAGTTGGTGTGTATCTACAAGCACCATTTTCACCGCAATGACGCAAAGATCACATAGAAACTTCCTGAAAAAATTAGACAGCTTGGCGTCCTTTGCGGTGAATCCATTTCTTTATGGATGAACACTGGTTAATCAACGCGAACATTTCCTGCTGCAGGCTGGTGCCTCATGTCGGGTAAGTCCTGTAGTGACCGTCGGCCGCAGGGAGAAGGTGAGACCGGGAACCGGTCGAGAGGCTGGTCTGGGCCATGCGGCCGTCGAGCGTACAGGGACGTATTCACAGCGTGTCACGGAAGGACTCGCCCGGCAGGAGGCTACGGTTAACGGAGTAATTGTGATTTGTACAACGGCCTCGACTGCAACCTGTTTGTATGCTTTGCCCGCTAACGAGGCAGGCTCCAGGAAACCCTTTGCATTCGAGGTTGCGCCTGCGGTTCAAGCGTCGCGCATGACGATCCGGCGCGACAGCCAAATCACCAGCCAGTAGCACAAGGCGGTCAGCAGCAGCCACTCTGCGGCGATGGCGGCGAACAGGTCCGGCGCCTTCATCAGCATCGTCATCAGGGAGTCCTCGTAATAGAAGAACCACGGGTGGCCGGCAGGAAAGATGAGGGTATGTGCGGTGTAGAACACCTGTGTCGGCCCAACGGCGATGACGCCGAGCCCCAGCACGGCGGCGGTTATTGCGAGACCCGCCAGGTAACGCCCGAGCGGGGGAGGCGGCAGGTGCAGCCGCCACAGCTGCGCGAGTGCGAGGAGCCAGATCAGGGTCGCGCCCAGGCCGATACGATAGAGCCACTCGACCAGCCGCGCCACATCGCTCAGGTGAGTGATCTCCGGAGCACGCAGCAGCAGGGCGAGGGGATTGCCCCGGTTATCGTGGTAGGTGAGTGTCTCCAGTCCCCGGCCGTCGTCATGGATTCCGGCGACGATGGCAGCGAACAGTCGCGTGCGTTCCTTCCTCGTAGTGAGTTCGAAGTGATCGCGATAGCGGTTCTTCGGTCCGTACTCCGCAATGGTGCGGTCGATGCCTATCACGTTGTACCACACCGGATAGAGGAAGTCGGCGCTCACGAGCAGCTGCCAGCCGGCCAGCAGCGAAGCGGGCAGTGCGGCCAGCAACAGCATCGCCCAGAGTATGCTTCGGTAGCGCCGATGTGTAGCAGAGACGGCTCCGGCTGAATTCATGGACAGCCGTGCTCCGGGAGTCGGGCGGTATGCGGCAACGCCGGTAGCCTGTTCCGGTAACGATGATGCACTGGGGAGACGGGTTCGGGCGAGGTCATGGCCACCAGCGTCCCGGGAGGTGGCCGGTCTGCATCAGCGCCAGCAGGTCCATGCTGAGCGCGACGCTCATGTGCACCATCGTGCCTCCCCAGATGGAGCGCGAGCGCAGCGCCAGCACGCCCAGAAACAGGCCGAAGAGGATGGCGCCGCTGGCTTCCGGCCAGGGCTTGGCGAAGTGGATCATCAGGTAGGGCACCACCATGACGAAGACGGCGTTGGCGCCGAATGCCGGCTTGCAGGCATGCAGGAAGAACCCCCGGAAGAAGAATTCCAGGAAGGCGAACTGTAGCAGGTAGATCACCTCCCAGGCGAGCAGGTCGAAGCCGCTGCGAAACGCCAGCCGGTAGAACGGATAGTGTTGGAGGAAGTCCTGACGGTAACTCGCCAGGAAGGCGAAGCCGATGATCGGCGCCGCCAGCAGCAGATACCAGCCGGCATAGCGTGCGGTCTCGCCCCAGTGCAGGCCGAAATCACGCACCCGTTCGCGCAGTATGAAGCGGATCACCAGCGCAGGCAGCACGACATAGCCCAGCAGATGCACCGCGCCCCACCACAGTTCGGTGCAGAGTTCGTACCAGCGGCCGTGCCGAAATGCGCGGGTTAAACCGGGATCGCCCGTCTGCCGGCCGACCCAGTCGAGAAACGCCTCGAAGCTGGTTGCGAATTTCAGGTAGTGGATCAGCAGCAGGCAGACGGCCACGGTGAGCAGCGCCACTGCGGCGCGCCGCTCGGCGCCGGGATGCCTTGCACGCTCGGCCTGCGCCTCGGCGTCGATTGCCGCGAACGCGGCGGCAAGACCCCGGGGATGAAGCTTGTTCAATGGTGTCATAGTAACCGCCGCGCCGTTCCTGGCGGTGCATTATAGCGACAACAAACGTCTTTTCCCGCAATCTTCCGGAGATGCGGCGGGCGCGAACGGCTGGTTGCCGTGCACAACTCCCCGTTTTCATCGCGGAAGCGTGAAGCCTGTAAAGGAGTTTTATCCTGTCAGTAAAGGATTGCTCTGCGTTCTTTGCGTCTCCGCGGCGAAATTATTGCTCTACGGACGATCGTTCCGTTAATACGAGAAGTAGCTGCCCTCCGAACGGGTATTGTCGGCGTAGCGTTCGATGATGGCGCGCACCAGGTCGCTGCGCACGATATCCTCGCAGCGGAACTCGTGGATGTGCACGTGACGCAGACCCCGCAGGCGATCAACGGCATCGAGCAGTCCCGAATCCCGCGCGATGTCGGACTGGTTCAGGTCGCCGTTCACCACCACCCGCGATCGCTCGCCGATGCGGGTGAGAAACATCTTCAGCTGCAGGCGGGTGCAGTTCTGCGCCTCGTCGAGAATCACGAAGGCGTCATCGAAGGTCTTGCCGCGCATGTAGGCGAGCGGTTCGAAGAGGATGCGTTCGTTCTTCAGCGCGCAGTCGACCACACCCTTGCCGAGCAGGTCGTTGAGGTAGCCGCGGAAGGTGGCGAACCAGGGCTCGATTTTCTCCTGGACCTTGCCGGGCAGGAAGCCCAGGGCTTCACCGGACTCGATGGCCGGGCGGGTGAAGATGATGCGTTCGACCTCGCGTCGCTCGAAGGCCTCCACCGCCATGGCCGTGGCGCAGTAGGTCTTGCCGGTACCGGCGGGGCCGAGACCGAAGGTGAGGGGACAGCTGCTGATGGCGGCCATGTATTGCCCCTGTGCCCGGTTTCTGGCTTCGATGCGGCGGGGGTTGTTGCGGCTGGATTTGCGGGGGGTGTGGAGAGTGAAGGTGTTGATGTCGATGACGACGCCATCGGTGGTTAGAATTTCCAGATCTGTTCGATTGTTTGATTTTCTGGTTGCGCCGATTCTGCTTTTACTGCGCGATTGTTTCGACATTAGGCATACCTCTGTTCAGGTTCGTGGGGAATCCATTAACAGGAAGACAATGTCGCCATGTCTGTCATTCGTGCATCGGTCGATCCTCCGTAGGGTTGCCTGTGATGTAACTACCATACTAGAAATCGAACATTAGTAAAACATTAGCCGGCCATAAACTTAATGACCGGCAGCGAGATCGGATCGCCGGCAGTCTGGCCGGCAGGCATGCCATGACAGCCATTTGCCCTCCGGGACGCTACAATGGCGCCCATGCTGCAATTCGACAATCTTGCCCTGAGACGCGGGCCACGGCTGCTGTTCGAAAATGCCACACTGCAGATCCACCCGGGATGGAAGGTCGGCATTACCGGCGCGAATGGTACCGGCAAATCAAGTCTGTTCGCCCTGATCCGCGATGAACTGCATACCGATGCCGGCGCGTGCCGGCATCCGGCCGAGTGGGTGATCGCCCATGTGGCGCAGGAGACGCCGGCCGAACCGCGCGCGGCCATCGAGTACGTGCTCGACGGGGACGAAGGGCTGCGTGCGGTCGAGGACGCGCTCGCCGGGGCGGAGGCCCGGCATGACGGTGAACAGCTCGGCACGCTGCATGCGCACTACGAGGTGATCGGTGGCTACACGGCCCGCAGCCGCGCCGGACAGTTGCTGCACGGCCTGGGATTCAGCCCGGCAGACGAGGACCGGCCGGTCGATGATTTCTCGGGCGGCTGGCGCATGCGCCTGAACCTCGCGCGGGCGCTCATGTGCCGTTCGGACCTGCTGCTGCTCGACGAGCCCACCAATCACCTGGACCTGGACGCTGTCATCTGGCTGGAAAACTGGTTGTGCGCCTATGCGGGCACACTGCTGCTGATCTCGCACGACCGGGATTTTCTCGACAGCGTGGCCGGCCATATCGCCCACATTGAACGCCAGCGGCTCATGCTCTACAGCGGCAACTACTCGGCCTTCGAACGCCGGCGCGCGGAATACCTGGCCGGTCAGCAGTCGCAATACGAGAAGCAGCAGCGCGAGATCGCCCACATGCATTCCTTCGTCGAGCGCTTCCGCGCCAAGGCCACCAAGGCGCGCCAGGCACAGAGCCGTTTGAAGGCCCTGCAGCGCATGGAGCTGATCGCCCCGGCGCATATCGACTCGCCGTTTCACTTCAGCCTGCGCTCGCCGGAGAAGCTGCCGGACCCGTTGCTGAGCCTGCGCGCGGTGGCTGCCGGCTACGGCGCCGCGACGGTCATCGGCGGCGTCGAACTCGGCCTGTCGCCGGGCGAGCGCATCGGCCTGCTAGGTCCCAACGGCGCCGGCAAGTCTACGCTGATCAAGCTGCTGGCCGGGGAACTCGCACCGCAGCAGGGCCGGCGAGAGCCCGCGCAGGACCTGCGGATCGGCTATTTTGCCCAACACCAGATCGAGCAGCTCGATGCACATGGCTCGCCGCTGCAGCACCTGCTGCGGCTTGATCCGAGCGCGCGCGAGCAGGAATTGCGCGATTATCTCGGCGGCTTCGGTTTTCCCGCCGACCAGGCGCTCGCGCCGACCGGCCCGTTCTCGGGCGGGGAGAAATCACGCCTGGTGCTGGCGCTGCTGGTCTACCAGCGGCCCAACCTGCTGCTGCTCGATGAGCCCACCAACCATCTGGACCTGGAGATGCGCCAGGCGCTGGCCACGGCCCTGCAGGACTTCGCCGGTGCCATGGTGCTGGTCTCGCATGACCGTCATCTGCTGCGCGTCACCAGCGATCGGCTGGTGCTGGTGCACGCCGGGCGGGTGGAGGAATTCCCGGACAGCCTGGATGATTACCCGCAGTGGTTGGCCGCGCAGAACCGGCAGAGCCGGCTTGTGCCCGGGAACGCCGATGGCCCGGGCGCCGCGGCCCTGCGCAAGGAGAAAAAGCGACTGGAGGCCGAGCAGCGCCGGCAGTTGCAGCCGCTGCGCGAGAAAATCACCAGGGCGGAAGCAGCCCTCGCCGGGATGCACGTGCGCCAGCATGAACTCGAGCAGCGCCTTGCCGAACCCGGACTCTACCGCCCGGAGAACAAGGCCGAATTGAATGCGTTGCTGTGTGAGAAGGCGGACGTCGATCGGGAAAGCGAGATCCTGGAACGGGACTGGCTGGAGACCTGCGAACAACTGGAGGCGCAGCAGGGCGGTGATTGACCTGATGCAGGAGCTGCCGTGGCGACGATGCGCTCCCGGCCTGCTGCTTGTTCGCGGGCAAAACTTCAGCGTCCTGCTCATGTCCCTCGCCTACTTCCATGTAGACGAGCCCGCTCCTACAATAGTGTCCATCCACAAGGAAATTAACTCACCGCAAAGACGCCTGACTGTATGGAGAAGGTGAGACCGGGAACCGGCCGTGCGTCTTTGCGGTGAAAACGGTGTTTAAGGATAAATAACAATAGCTACTTCATCGAGGATGGACGGAGGTACGGGTAATGAGCGGTGGCTGGGGATGTCCACACGAGGTGAACGGCCGCTGCCAGCGGGTGCTTGACCGTCCCTGTGATCCCGGGATGAAAGGCTGTGTGCTGTTCGGCCGCTTCACCTTCAGCGACCCCGCGAAGAACCGACCCGCCGGGACCACGCACACGCGGGCGCCGGACAAGCGCGGCAAATGAGCGCCGCGTGAGCGATCTGTCCGGCCCGCAGCGACGCGACAAACCCTGACGGTTCCCTGCCGGGAGCCTGCCCCAGTAATGGTGAACGTGCTGCGAACATGCCACGACGGCTTCCGGGTACACAAATCCTCATTAAATGATACTCGCTATTCTCCTCGACTTGGCCTGCATCTGTTGTCGCCGTACCACGTTCCCGCGACGGTCCCTCTTACTTTGAAAAGCCCCTGATGGATGCCGGTAAACCCATGGGCCAGACTCCTGACGGGGTAATACGCCCGATCGTGACAGCCCCGCATCGACCGACCAGCGCGTCGGACAGCCAGTTCTCGCTGCTGAAGCAGCGCCGTTTCGGACCGTTTTTTCTGACCCAGTTTTTCGGGGCGTTTAACGACAATGTCTACAAGAATGCGCTGATCATCCTCATCGCATTCCAGTCCGTGGGCCATGGCCCGGGGGAATCCAATACGCTTATCAACCTGAGCGCCGGCCTGTTCATCCTGCCGTTCTTCCTGTTTTCCGCCACGGCCGGCCAGCTGGCGGACAAGTACGAGAAATCCCGGTTCATTCGATGGGTGAAAGTGATGGAGATCGCCATCATGAGCCTTGCCGTCGCGGCCTTCCACCTGGGCAGCATCCCGTTGCTGATCGGCTTGCTGTTCCTGATGGGTACACAGTCAACGCTGTTCGGGCCGGTAAAATACGGCATTCTGCCGCAGCATCTCCAGGATAAGGAACTGATCGGTGGCAACGGACTGGTGGAGATGGGGACCTTCCTGGCGATACTGCTCGGCACCCTCACAGGCGGCGTGCTGATTGGCGTACCCGTCAACGGCGCCACTCTGGTGTCCGTCACGATCATCGTGCTTGCCTGCCTCGGCTGGCTCAGCAGCCTGGGCATTCCGACCGCGGCGGCGGTGGCCCCCGATCTGCGGATTAACTGGAATTCGTTCACCGAAACCTGGCGCTGCATCCGGTTTGCGCACGGCAACCGAACCGTGTTTCTGTCCATTCTGGGGATTTCCTGGTTCTGGCTGCTCGGCGCGACCTATCTCGCCCAGATGCCGAACTTCATCAAGGTGAATCTGGGGGGCAACGAGCAGGTCGTGACGCTGCTGCTGGCGCTGTTCTCGGTGGGCATCGGGGCCGGGTCGCTGCTGTGCGAGCGCATGTCGGGCCGCAGGGTGGAGCTGGGTCTGGTTCCTTTCGGTTCGATCGGGCTGTCCGTTTTCGGCATCGATCTGTGTGTGGCCGTCCCGGAAGCCCCTGTTAGCGCCGCGCTGAATGCCGCCGCTTTTCTGCACTCGCCGGGCAACGTTCGTGTGCTGTTCGATATCCTTCTGCTGGGACTGTTCGGCGGCTTCTACATTGTGCCCCTGTATGCGCTGGTGCAGCAGCGCAGCGAACCGAGCCACCGTTCGCGTGTCATCGCCGCCAACAACATCCTCAATGCCCTTTTCATGGTGGTCTCCGCGATCATGGCGATCCTGATCCTCAACGCGGGTCTCAGCATTCCGCAGCTGTTTCTCGTGGTCGCGGTCATGAACGCCGCGGTCGCCCTGTACATCTATACGCTGGTTCCGGAATTTCTCATGCGTTTCATCGTGTGGATGCTGATCCATACCGTGTATCGCATCCACAAGCAGGGCCTCGAACACATTCCGGACAGCGGGCCCGTTGTGCTCGTCTGCAACCATGTGAGCTTCGTCGATGCGCTGGTGATCGCCGGCTGCATCCGGCGTCCGGTCCGGTTCGTGATCGATCACCGGATCTACAAGGTGCCGGTGCTGAATTTCGTTTTCCGCACCGCAGGCGCCATCCCCATCGCCCCTGGAAGAGAGGATCCGGAAATGCTCACACGTGCATACGACCGGATCTCCCGCTACCTGGAGGAGGGTGATGTGGTGTGTATTTTTCCCGAGGGCGCGCTTACCGCCGACGGTGAATTGAGATCCTTCCGCCCGGGCATCGTCAAGATCATCCGGCGCAATCCCGTCCCCGTCGTTCCGATGGCGCTGCGCGGGCTGTGGGGGAGCTTTTTCAGCCGCAAGGGCGGGACGGCAATGAAGGGCAAGCTGCCCAGACCGTTGTTTTACAAAATCGGACTGGCGCTCGGCCCGCCCGTGCCGCCCGCCGAGGTCAGCGCCGCCGGCCTGCGGGAGCGCGTGGCGGCGTTGCGCGGCGACTGGAAGTGAGTCTCCAGTCAGCCGTCAGAACCAGAAGGTCGTGTCCTTCAGCAGGAACTCCAGATAGGGCATGTAGTGCGAGCCGTCGCAGGAGAAGGTGAGGCTGATCATGCCGTTGAACAGGTTGATCGAGGCCATGCGCAGATAAATGGTCTTGTCTGTCAGACGCAGCGAGCGCATGGTGTCGAGAATCTGGCTGATGGACTCCTGCGGGATCACCGCATTCCCCGGATAGGGTTGCAGGGGGTATACCAGGCAGATATCCGGGTCCGTGAGTGCCTCGTGATCGAGAATGCGATAGCGGAACGGATCGTCCACCACCCAGATCGTCGCCTGGCTGCTGGAGAAGTGGATCTGGCACTGGAAGATGCCGCGCTGCGTGAGCAGTTCCTCCAGGATAGACAGCGCCTTCTCGATGTTGCCGTCCATCGGGCTGTCGACCCGGGTTTGCTGGAACAATCCGCCCCGAATAGCCGGATCCCCCTTTACCTGCCGCCAGTAACCCGGTTCCTCGTAGAGTTCCGAGGTTACCGGCAGGCTGCGCAGGTCGAAATCCGCACCGAGATAACCCAGTGCGCCCTGGTCTGAATGCACGACCTGCAGCGCGGTGAGTGAGGGCCGCTGGTTGAACTGGCTGATGTAGGCATCCGATAGCAGGAAACCCCAGGATGGAATTGCCTCTGACATGTAAGGGCGATGGGAGCGGTCGCGACCGAAGTGCCCGGGCATGAGTCCGGAAGGTTCCACGTTGTCGCTGATCTGGATGCCATCGGTGCCGAGCACATACAGGAACGCGCAATGGGGGATGCTCGGCAAGCCCTTTATGAGGACTTCGTTCAGCGTGTTGCGATCACCCCAGACCGGCGTGCATTTTCCGGCCAGCTGCGCCAGCGGTTCACGCAGCAGACGCGCCAACTCCTCGCGCTGCACATAGATACTGTCTTTCCATGAAAGTGCCATCTTCGACTCCTTGAATACCGCGAGGGGATCCCTGTTGCATCCCCGTTCCCCGACGGGACTGACAGGATAATAACCCATGAGGAATTATGGTTTCATCAGATTAAGACTGGTTGACATCGTTCATTGTTCCCGCCTGCCGGAACCGATCTTTCCAACTTAAGCAAGCGCCATACCAGTCAGAACCCTTTTATGGTTTTTCCCCGGGCCGCCGGGCTGCGGGACCCGGCAGCACCGTGGTCCAGGGATGCCCTGCGGCTGTCATTTGCCCGCACAGCATCCTGTGACGCGGCGTTTGGCAGCTGATCCGAGTGAACAGGGGGCGTATGACGCTTTTACCATCGGGTGCAACTTTCACGCCTGGACAAGTTGCCGCGACAGTTTCACAGGCAATGGCGTTTGCGCCGACTTCCCGTTGCGCGTGAACTTGCGCCATCTTCCGGAGGGATATCCTGAAAGAATCAAGGTCATGGGAGGTGTGTAATCAATAAATGTACAAAACATGTACAAATAAGTTGACATATCTTGTACAACTGCCTATGATTAGATCACCTGCTCTCTGGCAGAGCACGTTATAAATGCATTTAAATTAGGTGTATTTATAGATATTCCATTTAATGAGTAGCAGCCTTCTACGGGGTTAAGTTGTACAAAGATTTCACTTATTTGCAGAGAACCAAAGGAGATTTCACATGAAGACAATGGCAATTTCACTTCCAGGCAAAAACATCGCACGTTCTGCTTCGGTATTTTTGATTACAGGGCTGCTGGTAATGGCGTCACTGCCTTCCCTGGCCTCGGAGAAGGTGTCGCAGATACTGGACAATAATGGCTTCCAGACCTTGTTGTTTGCACTGGATACCACGGGTATGACGTCAGTCGTCGACGAAAACAAGGTGACGCTGTTCGCACCCACGGACGACGTATTTGAAGAAACAGCAATCGCACTTGGCTGCACAGACGCACTGGATCTGGCGACCCGACTGCTTAACATCGACGTCAATGGTACAGATGCCCTTACCACGGTGCTGACCTATCATGTCTACCTTGGAAAGTTGAAAGACACCGAGAGCATTCTCGCAGCAGACATACTGCAAACAGCCAGCGGTGAATCCATCACAACGGGAGTAGGCAAGGGCGGACTGTATGTGATGGGAGTTGAAAATGCAGAACCATCCTACATAACGACAGACGGCATCAAGGCACGCAAATCCTCATATGTCTATGCAATCGACTCGATACTGCTGCCAATAGCACCGACAGGGGTTTGCAACAACGTCTAGGACAAGCTCATGGATTTACCGGGATTGTCCGACTGTAAATCACTGCGATTCGGACAATCCCGGTTTTACAAGACCGTAGAACACCTGCCCTGCACCGGTTGAAACAAGAATTCAAACCGCTTGAACAGCCCCTTTCAAGGGAGAAACTAAAAGTAATCTGGGCCATTGAGTACTTCATTGTTCCAATCCACTTTCAGGCATTGCGGGACCTGGCTGCCCGGTTACCGATTTCCTCGAGCGCGATCAGCGCCTGGCGGGCGTCGGCGGGCAGGCTAATCGCGATCCCGGCACGTTCCAATGCACGGGTGGATACTGTCAGACACAAGTATCGGCATTGCTTGTGGAAAATACCCTTTGACACCCGTATCCTTGGCAGCAATCAGGAGCCTGCCAACTGTGAATCCGACACCAGAGACACACCTCACGATGCGTGCCCCGGGCTTCTGCCGGCCGCATTCGACTTCAAACCGCTGTTACCGCCTGATCGCCTGGACAATGGGCTGTCTGCTGGCCGGCTGCGCCGTCGTCGGACCTCCCTCCATCCGCAACGGGCGTTCGGTCTACAACGACGCCATCAATGACACCAACAACCAGCAGCTGCTGATGGTCATCATCCGTAGTCGTTACTCGGAAAACTCCAGCCTGCTGTCCGTGAGCAGCGTTACGGCCAATGTCAGTGTCGTTACCAGTGCGGGAGTCCAGTTCGGGTTCGGCAATGAGAGCAACTACAGCGGCAATCTGGTGCCTTTCAGCGCGGGAGCGATCTACGAGGAGAATCCGACGATATCCTATACGCCGGTTGAAGGTCAGAAGTACCTTCGCCAGCTGACCTCTCCCGTGTCACTGTCGGTCCTGATGCCGCTGTCAGAGGCCGTGGTCTCCCCCGGCATGGTGCTTACGGCGCTGGTCAGCCGGGTCAACGATCTCGTCAACCCGGCATTTCTCCCATCCCCGGCCACCTCTGACCCCCGCTTCATGCGTTTCGTTGAACTGGTGTCGCAACTTGGCCAGGCGGAGGTGCTGAACTGGGTGGAGGATCCGGAACGCAGTGGCGGATTCTCGGCTGTCATCCATCACTACAGGCCAGGTCACGAAGCCGAGGTTCGTGAATTACTGCAGCTGCTGGGTCTGCACGGGCCGGCGGCAGACGCCGACGAGATCGTTATCCCCGTGTCGCGGGGTTTCGGCAAGGGTAAAGGAGAGGGGATCGGATTCATCACACGCTCGGTCTTCGACCTGGTGGAGATGCTTTCCGCCGCCGTGGATGTTCCCGGCGAGGATATCGAAGCAGGCGCGTCCATCGAATACCCGGCCGCCAGTCCTCTGGGCAGGCAGTTGCATATTCTCCGTTCCCGGGCCGAGCCGGAAGATGCCTATATAGCGGTGAAACATCACGGGTGGTGGTACTACATCGACAAATCAGACAAGCCCACCAAGCGGTTCTTTCATCTTGTGACCGTGCTGTGGTCAGTCACCATTGCCGAAAGCACCGCCAGGGGACAGAAGGCGCCCATCCTGATGCTGCCCGCCAGCCATTAGGTATCCGTGAATGTGCCGTGACAGTGAGGTGTTTGCCTCAGGCGTCTTTGCCTGGTGTGGCATCCTGCAGCAGGCTGACGAGGGCGCACAGACGCGCCTCGGTGAGCGAGAGCAACCAGCCATCGACCGCGATCGTATTGCCGTAGATGAAGTCGTTGCGGATGCGTTCATCCAGGTCGGCGCGCAATGCCTCGTCCGCGGCCAGGGAGGCCGGCGGCAGTGCCGGGCCCCGTGCCGCACCGATCAGCGTAACCAGTAGTGCCGCATCGGCTTCCCGCGGCTTCTCGTCCAGGTAGAGCCGGCCAAGCCAGGCCGCGCTGTCCGGGTGCCGCAGTATGTCCGCGAGTCGCCTGGCCTCGCGCGTGACGCTGCCGCCTGGCCAGTACAGGCGCAGACCGATGGCGGCGCCGACGATGCCGGCGGCCAGACCGGCGAGAACGGTGCGGCGGGAGAGGCTGAGACTCATGATGACTGCTTCCTCAGGTGATCGGCGAGGCGCAGGGCCAGCGCGACGATAGTGAGCGTCGGGTTGGAAGCGCCGCCGGTGGTGAATACCGAACTGCCGGCGATGTAGAGGTTGGCGACGCCGTGCACCTTGCAGTTCGCATCCACCACGCCAAGTTCGGGCGAGTCGGCCATGCGGGTGGTGCCCATGTGGTGGTAGCCGCCAATGGTTTCCTCGGGCCAGTTGCCGTCGTCGCTCAGTGCCGGCTGTACCCGGCCCAGGCTCTGAGCGCCGAACTCTTCGGCCACGGCGCGGACTATCCGGTTCAGGCTGAGCTTGTCGGCTTCGCTCAGGCGCCAGTCGAGGCGCGCGCGTGGCAGCCCCAGCGCGTCACGCTCATCCGACAACGTGACCCGGCTGTCCGGATTCGGCGCCTGCTCGCAGGCACAGCCGAACGCGCAGCTAGCCCCCAGCGCCCCGGCCGGCGGCCAGTCGTTGTATCCCGCAGGAGGATGGTCCGTCGTGCGTGGCGGGTCCAGATCGCGCTGCAGGTTGAAGATATCGCGCGCGCGCTGCTGATCCGCGGGTGTTTTGCTGGCGAGGTTTTCGGCGGTATAGACCCCCAGTACGCCGATGGTGAACACCGCCTGCTGCAGGCGCTCGCGCCGCAGCAGCGCATCGGTCGGGATGAGCGCGGAATGCACGATACTGTCGGCGAGCGAGAGATGCTGGGTGTAGGCGGCATTGAACGCCTCCGGCCGCGAGGTCACCATGCCGGCGACGCCCGGGACGTGCGGGTGCTCCATGAAAAAGCGCCCGACGAGGTCATGGGTATTGCCAACGCCCGCAGGCTGCGAGCGATTCGACAGCAGCAGCAGGCGGGGGTTTTCGATGGCACCGGTGGCGAGGATATAGCGGCGCGCACTGACCCGGAATGACGGCCCCCCGAGGGTGGCGACCCGCAGGCCGGTCACCTCGGCCCCCGTCTCGCTGGTCTCGATCTCCGTGACGGTGGCGTGCAGCAGGGCGCGCACGTTGGCGGCCTGTTCGATGTCCTTGCGGTAGCGCGTGCCGAAACGCGTCGGCGGACTGTACTGGAAGAAGGTCGTAGTGATCAGGCCGAGGGACAAGGGCAGCATCCTGGCGCCGATCTGCTCCTCCCAGAATGAGGTGGCGTCGTAGCGGAACGGTCCGGTCTCGGTGACCGGCTGTGCGCGCTCGTAATAGGGATCGAGATCCGCGCGCGTGATCGGCCAGCCGCTGTAGGGAACCCAGTCGCGCGCCTCGAAGTCTATGGGTGTGAGCGGCCGGCACCAGCCGCCCCAGTGATTGGTGCTGCCGCCGAAATAGCGTAGCCGGCATTTATCCAGCGGAAAGTACCAGCGCCCCCCATTCTCGCCGTTGTACAGGTTCTGGGTGTCCTGCTCGAACTCGAGTCCGCCGCTCTCGAGCAGGCAGATCCGTAGGTCGGTCCCGGCGAGTTCGCGCGCGATGGTGATGCCGGCCGCGCCGGCGCCGATGATGGCGAGGTCGGTTTCGATCAGGGTGTCTTCTGGCAGGCGGCGGGCGTCTTCGATCATGGTGGTGCGGTGGTTACCGGTCGGTGGTCGGAGCTGGCATCATACGCCAGAATGAGCCTGGTTCGTTACACACTGTGTGTGAGCAGGCCATCGCGCAGCGGGAACATCCAGCGGCAATGGCGGCTTGTTTGTCAGGGGCCGGGAGACCAGGGAACCCGGCTGTTCCGCGCACGTTCTGCGACACCTGTCAGCGCGGCGGGGTGGTGGTGTTCGAGAAGGGCTCTCCGGCGGCGCGTCCATCGATAGCTGCCTTTGGACGAGATCAGGAAGAAAAGCGAGGCATCCGGCGGTATCAGGACCATGGACTTGCAGCTTCCCTGCCAAGAGGGGTTGCTGGCGCCCCCGGTAATTCAATTGGGCGTCTGGTGCTCCGCCGCTGACGGCGTATTCACCAGATAGAGCCAGATGAAACCGGACACTCCCGCCAGCAGGGAGGCGATGAGAATGCCGGTCTTGGCCATCAGTAGTAACTCCGGGTTCTCTCCGAAACCGAGCTGGGCAACAAAGATGGACATGGTGAATCCGATCCCGGCCAGCAGCGAGACGCCGGCGATCTGGCTGAACCGGGTATCCCTCGGTAACGCTGCCACGTCCAGTTTCAACATCAGCCAGGAGGTCCCGGTGATGCCGATAAACTTGCCCAGCAGCAGCCCCATGGATACGCCGAGCATAACGGGATGGGTCAGGGTATCCCCGAGTGAGGCAAATTCCATCGTGATGCCGGCGTTGGCCAGGGCGAAGACCGGAATCACCAGGTAGGCCACCGGAATGTGCCAGACATGCTCCAGGCGCTGAAGCGGGGCTTCTACGCTGTGCACGCC
>JBAVKA010000039.1:0-17369 GCA_049688075.1 Gammaproteobacteria bacterium | reverse complement strand
CGCGCCTGCTGAAGGCGCTGTTTACCTTCGAAGGCGGCCTCGACTACATCGCCTGGAAACTGGAACGTCATTCCGGGCAGCGGATAGAAATCCCTACCCGCGTGCGGCGCTACCCGTTGATCTTTGTCTGGGGACTGTTCTGGCGCCTCTACCGGCGGGGCGTATTCCGCTGACGGCGCTTTGAACGGGTTTGCCCGCTAAACGCAAGACCCCGGGCTGCCGGGATCGCACAGGCACGTATCTCCTGGCAACAGGAGGCAAGTTGACGGTAAAATACGCCGCAGCCTATAGTACACGCCTTCATTTACACCCCCCTGAATCTTCCAAATGCGCTTACTCCTTACACTGTTAAGAGCCTATCCCTGGCGGACGGCTCTTGCCATGGTTGCCATTTTGTTCGCGGGTATCGCCGATGGGGCCGGCATAACCGCGTTGCTACCCCTGCTGAAGCTCGCCACCGCCACGCAATCCGCCGGTCAGGCCGACATGCTGCCGGAGATCGCCACTGCCAGCGGCGCCAGGGAAGGCGTTCATCTGGAAGAAATCGTCGTCAATGCCCTGTCCTTCGTGGGACTGGAGCCGACCCTCGGCGTACTGCTGATCGTTGTCGTCGGCTTCATCACGATCAGAAGCATCCTGCTGCTGATCGCCAACCGGCACGTCGGCTATTCCGCGGCGCATATCGCCACCGAATTGCGCCTGTCAATCTTGCGTTCCGTACTCGCCACCCAGTGGAAATACTTTCTGAACAAACCGATCGGCAAGCTTGCCAACTCAATGGCCACCGAGGCGAACCGCTCCGCGCAGGCGTATGTATACGGCGTGACCATGATCGCCATGATTGTGCAATCCATGGTCTATATGGCGATTTCACTGGCGGTTTCCTGGAAGGCTACTCTCGCATGTCTTGGTATCGCCCTGGTCCTCATAGCCGCTTCCCACATCATGGTCAGGATGTCCAAATATGCCGGCAAGCGCGAGACCCAGTTAAACAAATCATTGATCGCCCGCCTCACGGATACCCTGCAATCGGTCAAGTCACTCAAGGCAATGGCGCGGGAGGACCTGGCGGATACGGTACTCAGCGCGGAAACCGCGAAGCTGAACGAGGCGTTGCGAAGACAGGTTCTCAGCAAGGAAATGCTCGATGCCGTACTGACGCCTGTAACCGCCATGGTCATCGCCACCGGCATCTACATCGGGCTGGGCAAATGGGGAATGCCGCTAGCATCGGTAGTGGTCCTGGTGATCCTGCTGGGACGTGTGCTCGGACAAATGGGCAAAATCCAGAAACAGTACCAGAAGATGGTGACCCTGGAGAGCGCCTTCTGGTCATTGCGCAAATCCATCAAACAGGCCGAGAAGTTCAGGGAGGTCCTGGAAGGAACCGAGCAACCGAGGCTGGAATCCGCGATAAGTCTGGACCGGGTATCCTTCGCCTACGGTGACAAGCAGGTATTGCAGGAGGTGTCGCTGACGATTCCGACCCGATCCCTGACGACGATCATCGGATCCTCGGGGGCCGGCAAAACCACGCTGGTCGATCTGATCATCGGACTCTACAAGCCCGATACCGGCACGGTCTGTCTGGATGATATCCCGTTGACGCGCATCGACCTCAAACAATGGCGGCGCAAGCTGGGATATGTACCCCAGGAACAGCTGCTGCTGCATGACAGTATCCTGACAAATGTCACGCTCGGCGATCCAGAGCTCACGGAAGCGGATGCCGAATACGCCCTGAGGGCGGCGCATGCCTGGGAATTCGTGAGCGAACTCCCCGAGGGCATGCACAACAGCGTGGGAGAACGCGGCACAAAACTTTCAGGGGGGCAACGCCAGCGCATCATGATCGCCCGCGCACTGGTGCACCGGCCCGAGGTCCTGATCCTGGACGAACCTACCAGCGCCCTCGACCCCGCCAGCGAGGCCATCATCACCCGGACGCTGGAGGATCTGCGGCGCGACTACACCATCCTGGCCATCTCGCACCAGACCGCCCTGGCGGAGTCGGCTGACAAGACCTACCGGCTGCAGGATGGCCATCTGGTTTCCGCCGTCGCGTAGACAACGCCGAAGCCGGGCTGAATCCTTCGAAACAGAAAATCTGTATCGATGAATATGAACTATTTGCATTACACTGACGGCCGACCATAGATAGCAGACACGATCCGCCGGGCATCCTGAAACAGGTGGCGTGATATCATTCGCCTACCTGTCTGTACACTGACATGAAGGCCAGTCACTATGTATTTCAACTATGACCACCTCGAGTTCCGCTATGAGCCCTACCCGATAGGGCTGGCAAAGCCGCTGATCGAGCCGGGTCTTTACAGGGAGATGCTGGCGGGCTACCCGGACAGGGAATGGTTCATGTATCTCGAGAAGCTGGGCCACAAGTATTCACTTTCCGAACATTTCAATCCCAAGACATTCAGGAAATATCTTGATGCCAACCCGCTGTGGAACGATTTCAATCGCTGGATCAAGAGCCGCGATTTCACGCGGGGGGTTATCAATGCACTGGCCGAGCGGTCGCTGGACGTAGGCTACAACCCCGACATAACGGTTCTCAACCAGTGGCGCAAACGACTGACCCACAGGGGCCGGCTCAACTGCAGCGCCTCGCGCCTGATATCGCGATTCGAATTCTCCATGCTGCCCGCCGACGGCGGCAACATCAAACCGCACACCGATTCCCCCTCGAAAATCATCACTCTGGTGGTGTCCATGGTCGATGAAGGCGAATGGGATCCCGCCTTTGGCGGCGGGACGGATGTTAACCAGGCGAAGGACGTCCGGCACAACTTCAACCAGACCAATGACCAGGGCAGGTTCGAGGATATGGACGTCATCGATACCTTTGAATTCACCCCCAACCAGGCGGTGATCTTCATCAGAACGTTCAACTCCTGGCATTCGGTGCGGCCCATGACCGGCAAGGGCTCGGACGCCATGCGCAAGACGCTGACCATTAACATCGAGGCATTTGCGTAGGACGGAAACGGGGAGCACCCGCCCGGAAAAAACGACCGGAAAGGCATCGTTCGGTTCGATTGTCACATAACCTCCGGCACCGGACCTCGTCATCCGGCGGTCCGGTGCGCGTCAACTTCGATCAGGATGCAGAAAGCTTTTCAGCCTGGCAAACAGGTGTCCTGTCCTGATCTTTGCACGGGCATGTTCCCGTTGCCGTTCCAGCGCCTGCCGGATATCGGCCTCGGTCAGGTTCAGCGCCTGTGCCGCCGCCGCAGGGCCGCCGAAGAAGGCGCATGAGCGCTTGATGACCTTGTTAATTCTGCGATCATCCTTGAGCGACAGCGGTTCCTCCAGGTCGTACTCCTCCAGGTTGCGGCCTTGCGCGAGATTCTCGATGTAGTCGCGCGAATATTTCGAGATCCCGGCAACCGCACCGATGTCGCGCGTGACATGCAGCAGACGCATCAGCAGCTCGTCCAGCTCGGATGCCTTGTTGACGAAGGGAAACGGCGCTTCCGGCGCCGGCAGGCCAAGAAAGGAGCACAGCGGCTCCCAGCCTGCGCTGGTGGTGACATTCAACACCAGCAGGTCATCGGGCCGGTCCCTGAAGAACTGTTTCACCCTGGCCTCGTGGTCGTGATAGGCCTGCCTGAACGCAGTGCAGTCAAACGTCGTCCGCCCATACAGGCGCATCAGCAGTTCATTCCTGTCCGCGGCGCGATCCCGCATGACATCCTGCTTGCGTGACATGTCACGCTTGATCGACCGCAGCCAGCCCTCGACATCCCTCACCGTGAGCAGGAACTTGCTGCCCGGAAATTCCTGGTCCAGTTCCTTGTACATGGCAGCGCTGACGCCGGGCAGGGCGGCATCGAAGTCCGTTATACCCTTCCAGTTCAGCGGCAGGCGGATGGTGCGATAGCCGAGTAATCCCAGGGCGGCCTTGAGACTGGTCGTACCGGTTTTACCCAAACCCACACAGAAGACTTTCTGGCGCGACATTGCAGGCTCCGAGAGAGAGAATCATTTGCAAAACAGGCCGGGAGCAGTGGGTGGCGCAGGTTGCTTCCGGATGGCCGGGACTATACAGCAAACACCGCAGCCTGGAATCTCTCGCCAGGCAAACCGCAGCTCCGCAAGGTGAAGGTCATTGTCCCGGGGCGCAGCGCCACGGTTGCATGTGATCAGGCACGACGTATGATAGCCGGGATCTTCCGCGGCAACGGCCAGGCAGCGTTTATGTGCGGCATCACCGGTTTTCTCCAGCAGGTTCGGGACCCACGGGAGATCATCGGGAACATGACCGATACCCTGCAGCACCGCGGACCGGACGAAGGCGGCATCTGGTGCGACGAGACAGCCGGCATCGCCCTGGGACACCGGCGCCTGTCCATCCTCGATCTCTCTCCGGCCGGCAGCCAGCCGATGCTGTCGTCCACGGACGACCACGTCCTGTGTTTCAACGGCGAAATCTACAACTTCGCCGCGCTGCGCCCGGAGCTGGAGCTTGCGGGCTATCCGTTCCGCGGGCACTCGGACTCCGAGGTGCTGCTGGCCGCGCTCGTGCTCTGGGGGCCCGATGTGGCCTTGCACAGGGTAGACGGCATGTTTGCCTTTGCCCTCTGGGACCGGACAGAGAGCACCCTGCTGCTGGCCAGGGATCGTGTCGGCAAGAAGCCGCTCTACTATGGCTGGTGCAACCAGGCCTTTCTGTTTGGCTCGGAACTGAAGGCGCTGCGGGCACACCCTGATTTCGACGCCGCCATCGACCGCAATGCCCTGGGTGAATATGTCCGTTACGGCTGGGTGCCCGAACCGCTGTCCATCCATGCCGCCATCCGCAAACTCCCGCCGGGCTGCCTGCTGAGGATACGGGCGGAGTCGCCACCCTGGTCGGCCACCCCGGAATATTACTGGAAAGCCGGTGACGTCTGCCGCCGGTCCTGGAGCAGACGCTTTGCGGGGAACTTCCGGGATGCCGTCGAGGATCTGGACACCCTTCTCAACCGGGCCGTCGGCACGCGCATGGTTGCCGACGTGGAACTGGGCGCACTGCTCTCCGGTGGCGTCGATTCCACCACCGTGGTGGCGATGATGCAGCGTCAGGCAAACCGGCCGGTGAAGACCTTTTCCATCGGGTTCACCGAACCCAGGTTCAACGAGGCGGAGCAGGCCGCCGCCATCGCCGCGCACCTGGGCACGGACCATCACGAACTCTATGTCACGCCGCAACAGTGCCTGGATCTCGTCGGACAGCTGCCGCATATCTACGACGAGCCATTTGCCGACATTTCGCAGGTACCGACACTGCTGGTCTCGCAGCTGGCGCACCGGGAGGTCAAGGTGGTACTGTCGGGAGACGGCGGCGACGAACTGTTCTGCGGCTACACGCACTATTTCGAGGCGCTGGCGCAGTGGCGCTGGATGCAGCGATTTCCCGCGCCGGCACGTCGGTGGCTGCGAGGTCTTGCGCAGCGCTATGCCGAGGCCAGCTGGCGCTGGTTTGCGCCCTCCGTGCCGGGAGACCGGCGCATGCGGGGATGGCAGCGCTTCGGCTCCAGGCTGGAAAAGCGCACCCGGGGAATCGAGCAGGTCACCGTCCAGCGGCTGCTCCTGGAACGCAGCTCGCACTGCACTCACCCGACCCGTCTGGTCATTGGCGCCGGCCAGGCGGACACCGTCCCCGGCGATGCGGCCCAGTGGGTCAGCGGCGTCGATCCGCTACTGCAGATGCGCCATCTCGACTACATCGGCTACCTGCCGGGAGACATTCTCGTCAAGGTGGACCGCGCCAGCATGGCGGTTGGACTGGAGGTGCGCGCACCCCTGCTCGACACCTCGGTTACCGAATTCGCCTGGGGATTACCGCGTGAATTCCTGATCGACCGAAGCGGTGGCAAGCGCATTCTCAGGGAGGTCATGCACCGCTATGTTCCCCGGACGCTGACCGACCGGCCGAAACGCGGCTTCAGTGCACCGGTGGAGGACTGGTTGCGCGACCCCCTGCGCGACTGGGCCGAGGACCTGCTGGACAGCTCACGTCTGGCGCGTGAGGGATTCCTCGAACCCGGGGCGGTGCGGGAGATATGGAATCAGCACCTTGCCGGCTGGCGCAATCACAGCAACCTGCTCTGGTCACTGCTGATGTTCCAGGCCTGGCTCGCTTCCTGCTGAGCGGATACATCTGTAAAGTCGGCTCGCGTAACTACCCTGAGGGTCTGGCTAAATCAATTTCCGGACCGGCTTGGTGAACAGCAGGCGGTTGGCAACATACTTCCTGAAATCCTCCGAGGCGTCCGCTTTTTTCCAGCGTGGATAGCGTGATTCGACCCTGTCGTAGCCATAGTCTTCCAGCACATCAGCGAAATACAGGTTGATCAGGCGGGTGGCAATCCCGGACAGCTGCTCCTTCCACGCTGCCAGCGGTGCCGGTGAAATGCTGCTGTCAGTGTATTTTTTGACCGACCAGCCTATCCGCTGGATCGGCTGGCCACACAGGGTCAGCTCCATCATGTTGTCGTGGAAATCCAGATCCAGGAACTGGCACAGCTTTAACAGCTCCGCCTTCGGATCAAGCAGCAGTGCATCGTAATTCAGGATATAGAACTGGCCGGGTGAAAGCTCATGGAATTTCTGCATGAAGTAATAGGAGATCCGCATCTGGCGCAGGCGCGGTCCCAGGTAGGGATAGGCAAACGAGGCATCGAGGTTTTTCCGGTCAATGCCGATGCGCAGTTTCTCCTCAAGTCCCTTGCGGCCATGGCGCATATTGTTGATAGCCGAGTTGAGCTGGGCATAGGGATTGCGCAGCACGTAGACCATTTTCAAATCGGGGAACCATTCCCGCAGCTCGGGGAAAAACTCTTCCTGCTGCACACCCTTGCAGGTCAAACGGATGGTTTCCAGATCGCCCTTGAACGAGGTGGTGGCTGCAGCCATGGCATCGGCGATATCGACGAACAGCTCGGGATAACCGCCCGCCTTCGAATTACGGATCAGTTCATGCAGCCTGCCGATATCGACGAAGGCATCCCAGTCGATGCTGGTCTGGCGGGGAAACGGATTGAACCATTTATCCCTGCAAATCTTATCCAGAATCTCCGGCATCGGCTTTGGCCGGCTGCTGGTGTGTTTTGCCTTGCGGCCAAGATTGTAGTAGTGCGTGAACTTGAAGAAATGCAATTCATTGGGTGGATAGACGAACAGGTCCGGATGATTATCCAGCAGGTTCTTCACCATGGAGGTTCCGGATTTCCGCAACCCGGATATAAAAATCGGCTTCTTTAACATTGTCTTAGCTATGACCTCATTGGTCTTGTGGCGCCGGAAAGCGGGTGGATTAGCTACGGGCCCTGTGTGGCTCTGTTAGAATCCCTGCCGTCGCCCACGTTGCGCGTGACAGCCGGCGGCGTCACTGACAGAATTCACTGAGGTGCTATTGTAGTGTCTTTTGAATGCGACCGATAACCCACCCCGCCCCGACGCGAGCTGCCGCACAGGTAGTAATTGCATTTGGTGCCGGGTGCATCAGGACCGACGCGGGCCAGGCCTTGTAATGAACAACGGAAAAATCTTCGGCATCGGTCTTGCCAAGACCGGCACCACCAGCCTCAACGATGCCTTCGCCATCCTCGGCATTGCCTCCATCGGCTGCCCCGCAAGCATCAGCGATATCCGCCGTTTCGAGGCCGCCACCGACGGTATCGTGGCCGACCGCTTCGAGGAACTGGATCGGGTGTTCCCGCACAGCAAATTCATCTACACGGTGCGCGACCGCGACAGCTGGCTGCGCTCCTACACCGGTTACCGTGGCCGCAAGCACTCCCCCATGCCGGGACACGAGGAGATGACCCGCCGCCTTTACGGAACCACCGGCACGGACGAACAGACCCTCATCGATGCCTACGCGCGGCACGAACGCCATGTCCTGGAGTATTTCCGCGAGCGCCCGGAAGATCTGCTGGTCATGGATATCTGCGGCGGGCGAGCCGACTGGGAGACCCTCTGCGCCTTTCTCGGGAAACCGCTGCCGGAGGAGCCCTTTCCCTCGAGCAACCCGAAGTTCACCGACAACATCTACCTGCAGCTGCTCTACTGCCTGCAGGATCCCGGGCTGGTATCGCAACTCACCAGGGCGCCCATGGAATTCCTGGAATCCCTGTCGCTGGATGGCTACGACCCCGAGAATTTCACCCGGGATGCGCCGAGCAAGCGCACCGACCGGATCCTGGTCAAGACCGCCAAGCACTTTGGCGGCATCGACCAGGCCGCACGGGCACTGCAGCTGGAACCGGCCATGCTGACGGCGGCCGTCGAACGCCACCATCAGCGCAAAGCGGATCGACCGCGTCGCAAATCGACGTTCATCGGGAAACGGATTCGCCGCCTGAAGCGCCGCCTGGAGTTGCGTTCGCGCTAAACACCGCCGCAATACCGGGCACACGTAACGGCACAGTCGGCAGATCTGGTAGGATGTCGCCACCCAAAACCTCTACCCGGGCGCCTGTCCTGACCTGTCTGCAATGAACAAACTCAAACGCCGCCTCATTCTCTCGGCCCTGTCTTTCCTGCCCGTCGAAAAACGGGCGAGGGTCAGCCGCTGGCTGCGTGGCCGCCAGGAGTTCAGCAAGCTGCGCAAGGCCGACATCGTGTTCGTCACCTGCCCCAAGAGCGGGCGCACCTGGCTGCGCATCATGCTGTCGCGCATCCAGCAGCAGCGTCACGGCCTGCCCGGATCGTCGATCATCGGCTCCACCACCTTTCACCGTGACAATCCGTCATTGCCGGTGGTTTTCTTCACCCACGATTCCTATGTCGGCGACTACACCGGCAACCGCGACAGCAAGTCCGACTATGCCGGCAAGCACATTGTCCTGCTGGTGCGCGACCCGCGCGATATAGCCGTATCCGCCTATTTTCAATGGAAATTCAGGATGGACAAGCAGAAGCGTGCGCTGCATTCCGCGGGCCTCGAAGGACGCGACCTGTCGATTTTCGACTTTGCCACGCATGCCGATGGCTCACTGCGCAAGACCATCGCCCTGCTGAACAGCTGGGACCGGGCACTCCCCGGCCTGGACCACGTCCTGGTGGTCCGCTACGAGGACCTCCGCGCCGAACCGGAAACCTGGCTTGAACGCATTACGGTATTTACCGGTCTTGATGCCACTCGCGAGGAAATCTCGGATGCGGTCGAGTTCGCCTCGCTGGAGAACATGAAACAGATGGAGCGCGATGCCGCTTTCGGCACCCGGGGGCGACGCTTCAGCAGCGGGGAACAGTCCAGCAGCGATGCCTACAAGGTGCGCCGCGGCAAGGTGGGCGGTTATCAGGATTATTTCACCGATGAACAGGTGGAGCAGATCGACCGGCTGGTCAACACCACCCTGGCGCCGTCCTACGGCTACACCCGGGACGGGGAAGCCTGAGGCAACGCCGGTGCGGGGGCGTACCCCTCAATACGCGAAGAGCGGATCCAGCTCCTCGAGGATCTTTCGGTTAAGGTACTCGATTTCACTGCTCTCAAGGTAATCGACATAGCCGCCAACCTTGCCCTTGCGCACCTTGTAGCTTTCCGGGTCTGACGGGTCCGCCGGCTGGAACGCGCGGGTCTCGAAGGCATCCCCCGCCTGCGGGTCACTGCGCCTGAGGCTGTGGGAACCGCGCGCGGATTCGGCTTCCCTGGCGCGCATCTTGTTGATGTCTCCCAGCTCCAGCACATTCTCCAGGATGTGCTCGTTCACCGGCTCGAGACCGAGATAGGACAGCATGTCGATCAGGGTATTGCGGGTGTCACGGCGCAGGTCCTCGTATTTCACAATCTTGAAGTCACGGGGTATGTTCCTGCTGTTCGCCCAGTTGTTGAAGAACGCGATGATGCTGTCGATACCGCCGAGTTCGTAGTAGACGAACTCATCGATGCTGCCCTTGAATTCGGGCCGATCCTTGCGCCGCGCCGGCACTCGCTTGGTCTTCTCGAAATACAGGGACACCAGGATGTCCCGGGGATCACGCACCAGCAGCACCACGCGCTGGTCGCGGTACTCGGACTTGTCCTTGTTCAGCTGATGAGACATTTTCCACTGCGGCCGCTCGTCATGAGCAAAGCGGATCCGGGGAACGCCCTCCAGACGTTTGGTGTACTCCTTCAGAGCCATCACGTTCTTCGCTTCCAGCCCGTAACATCGGGTGATGTATTCGCCCAGCATGACCTGCAGCCAGGTCCTGCCGGATTTGGGAAATGAAATGACCGTAACCTCGTCCCGCCTGATACCCAGCGCATGCTGCGCCCTGCGCTTGGCGGACTTGAGTGATCGACGCAACCTGGATGACATGGGAAATTTCCTGTTCGACCGGCACGGATGTACTGAAACCGCGATTCAGGGTGGACACGATACGCGAATCCGGACAGCAGGTGCAACGTCGCCGGTCATGCAGTCTATCCGTCCGGCTAACGGGGCGATCGCCGCCCGCTGCAGCCACCATCAGCGACGTTGCGCGGGTCGACGCAGAATCGCCTCATAGCCGCCGATCGCCTCATCGAAAGAGAACTCACGGGCGCGTCTGACCATCTCCCCCGCTGCCGGCGGCGAATCCAGGGTCGCAGCAATCGCCTCCGCCATCCGCACCGCGTCTCCCACCGGAATCAACCGGCCAATCCGGCCGCCATCGAGGATCTCATCCGGGCCGCTGGGACAATCCGTACTGACTACCGGGCACCCGCAGGCCATGGCTTCGATCAGCACATTGGGCAGACCTTCCCATGCCGAAGACAGCACAAACACCGAGGCGCGCCGGAAATAGGCATAGGGGTTTCTGACATGACCCGGCAGCTGGAAGTCGTCACTGACTCCCAGTTCCTGCGCCAGATCCAGCAGGGCCTGCCTGTCCGGGCCGCGCCCAAGAATCATCAGTCGCGCCTGCCGACCTGCGCGCACCCTGGCGAAGGCGCGCAGGAGGGTTTCAAAGTCTTTCTGCGGCTTGAGTTTTCCGGCGGCGATCACCACCGGTATCGCGGGATCGATCAGCCAGGGATGACCAGGATCAGCGTCGGCGAGTTCAACGATTTCCGGTCGGAACACCGGGTTGTGCACCACCCGGAATTTCTCCGGCGCGATAGCCGTAATTTCCCGCACATCCTCCACCACACCGCGGGACGGCGCCACGATGAGATCGGCGCGCGGAAAAAAGCGCTTCATGATGCGCGGCACGCTGCGCATCCATTTGGACTTGCCGCGGTTTGCCGACGTCGTGATGTGATTGCGGACATTGACGATAAAGCGGGTATCCCCATGGATGAATGGCACCACCAGCAGCAGCACCAGGTTCTGGTGATTCAGGAACGACATCACCGAGGCGGGCGCCGCCTGCCTGATATAGCGCCACAGCGCCAGCGCCGGCGGGTTTTCATGCGTCATCACCCGCAGCAGCCGGGCGTTGCAGCCATCCCCGATGCCCACCGGTGACAGTGGCGCGGAGAGCAGGTTTTTCAGCAGGATCCACAGCTGAAAACCACGGTGCAGCAGCGCCGGAACACCCTGGTCATACAGATTGATGACGGTGATGTTGGGATGGGCGTCCAGCTTCTCGATCAGCCAGCCCTCGCGCACCTCGACCAGAAAATCAACCTGGTGCCCGCGCTCGGCCAGCCCGGTGGCAATGTTTGCCGTCACCCGTTCGGTTCCCTGGGCTGACTTGATGGTCCTGATATAGATGGCGACTCTCATAGCTGGCTTGCGGCATGCTGAAACGGCAGGAAAAACGCCCTGCAGACAGGGAACGGGGACCAGCGCGCGAGCGTACACAACCGTTTGCTATATTTCCATACCGCCCGGTTCCGTACCCCTGGTACAAGGTTCGCTGCATGGCGGCGGGCCACCCGATGCTGTAAACTTTCGCCGCGTCAGGCATCAACAAGGGACGGCCACGGTCGAGGTTCAAGTGAAGCAAGGCAAGATTTTCGGGATAGGCTTTCCCAAAACGGCCACTTCATCCCTGGGCCAGGCGCTTGCCATCCTCGGCTACCGGTCCGTGCATGACCCCTACGAAATCCTTCCCAGGTTTTTCCCGGAAGCACTCAAGGACTTTACCTACGATCCTGATATTCTCGACAACCACGATGCCTTCGTCGGGGTTGTCTGCCTTGTCTACCGTGAACTCGACCAGGCCTACCCCGGCTCCCGCTTCATCCTGACGGTGCGCGACGAGAACAACTGGATCAAGTCCCTGCGAAGCCACCTCTACCCCCGCTCCAGGGCAACGCAGAACGACGCGCTCATCCCGCTGCAGCCCTTTACGCGTTCGAGCATGTTCAACGGCGACCTGTGGTTCATCGACGAACACACTTCGGATTACTTGCAGCGCTACCGCGATTTCAACCGTGAAGTCATGGACTACTTCAAGGGCAGGGACAACCTGCTGGTGATAGACATACAAAAGGGCGATGACTGGAAGAAACTGTGCACATTCCTCGGACGCGATATTCCTTCCGAGCCCTTTCCATGGAAAAACCGGCGTTCTCTGCGCCGCAGCATCAGGCGCGCCCTCAAGCACTGGAAGCTCAAGATGGGGCTGGGCGATCCGCCGCGCTCGACCTAGCCTGTACTAAGCCCGCCGATACCCGCTTGCACGGAAAAACCCTCGACCACGGGGTGCAATACCCGCCGGATGCTATAGCGTCAGACACCACGAGCCGTTGCCATCCAGTATCGCCTTCAATCGTGATAGCCATACGCGGACAGGTCGATACCGATCAGTTCGGAGAGCCGGCGGTTACCTGCCCTGTAGCGGTCACCGACAATCGCACCGATCTGCTGGCGCAGCTTTTTGGCATAGGCGCCGCTGTTGAGCGGCAGCAGGCGATTGGTAAGCCGCAGCAGGGGCCTGGCCAGCGGCGTACGCAGCGGAGAATAGGCGTTTACCGAACTGCTCTCGAGGAGCAGGTTGAGAAAGGGCAGTCGTGGCGTGATGGCATCATCGGCACGCTTGTTGTAGCGAATCTCTGCCCTGTCAACCCGATCCGAAATATCCAGTGAAACAAACATGCCCAGCTTCTCGAGAAACAACCCGGCCTGATTCCTGAACATTTCGTAGGGCAGGATCAGCACGTTCTCGCGCCTAAACAGGCGGCAGTAGCAGGACACCAGATCGATGTAATTGAAGTGAGCCGGCGAGAACCCGGGCCTTCTGCCGTCATAGGACCGGCTCAGGTAGGTCTTCAGCGTGTCGGTCCCGCCGATTTTCAGGTACTGGAAATAGGTCGACAGCAGTATTTCCTGCTGCTCGCGTATGACACAGAATATTCTTGCATCCGGGAAACAGGCCTGGATCCTCTCGGCAATTACCCGGGCATCAAAGCCTCCGCTGTGCGGATTACCGGACAGGCGCTCGTAGGACAACACCGGCACCCTGCCGCCGATATCGATCTTCCCGAGTATGAATTCCAGCTCCTGCAGGATGACATCCCGGTTCAGGTCGAAGGGTGACAGCAGGTATCCATCCCTGTCCCTGATAAACTGCCGGCCAAGATACTTGCCCACATTGGGGTTGTTGTCCGGAGACAGGGGGACAAATACATTGCTGTTTATGCAAAACAATTCCCGCTGCAGCCAGGTCGTGGCGGTCTTGTGATAGCCGATGTGGATAAGCGGATGGATCAAGGTCATGGCCGGTGGAGTAACTTGTTTGTGCGCTCGCTATGTTAAACCCGTTTTCGACTTCATTTCTGCCATGAAGACGCCACGCCCGCAGGACCGCGGACATGGCATGGAGCCTTCTGCCCGTAACATCGGGCTTGCCGGGAAAATTCGCTGGTATCGCGGCAGTGATTTACCTAAAATCTGGCAAACACAAACTGTCACCGGGCAAGCTCCGCCGGCACACGCACCAGATAGTACAGGTTAACAACAAGGGTCCCGGCAGAGGGCTATGCAGCATGATAAACCAAGCGCAACATCAAACCATACCCGTCCCAAACGGCTCAGAATTTATTCATCCAGCGCCTGTATCAATCTCCGTACTGCAAAACCGGAAAACGGCGGAACTGCAGCGGGACCCCTACCCCTACATCGTCATCAGGAATGCCCTGCCCGACGCACTCTGTGACCACCTGATCGCAGGCTATCCTGCGCTCGAACTCCTTGGCGCCGATCCTGAAAGAAACAACGTTCGCTGGAGCTTCCCGGCCAGCGAGGTCAGGAAAACCGATGCCATCTCCGACGAATGGAAAGAAGTGATCGACTATCATGTGTCGCGGCAATTCTACGATGAGGTCATCGATCTGTTCGGCGATGCGATCACTACCCTCTACCCCGGCCTGTTTCCCGACCGCGAGAGTCTGGCGAGGGTGAGGACCGGCAGCCGGGGAGCAGATGACATCAACGGCGGTGACATCCGGCTGGACGCGCAGATCTCCGGCAATACCCCGGCCAGCAAGGCCAGATCCGTCAAGCCCAATCATATCGATTCTCATCGAAAGCTCTTTTCCGGCCTGCTGTACCTGAGGCGTGACGAGGATGACTCGACCGGGGGCGACCTGGAGATCCGGCGCTTCAAGTCATGCTATACAAGGAAAGTCCGGGCGAACAGCTACGATGGCGTCTACGTGGATAACCGGCACACAGAGCTCGTTAACACGGTGCGATATGAAAAAAATGTCCTCGTGCTCTTCATCAACTCGCTGGTATCCCTGCACGGAGTGACGCCACGACAGCCGACACCCCACCAGCGAATATTCATGAACCTGGTGGGAGAAATCAGCACACCTCTGTTCGAGGTGCCGCGAACTGCCAGCACGCGCCTCAAGAAATTGAGCCGCCTGGTAAAAAAGCGGGCTGTCAGACTCATGGGCGGCGAGTACACCGACCCGTACGTGGAGTCCTACTAGGGCCTGTTAACACGTGTGTGATCGCCGCGTTGCTGTCTGAAATCAGGCCAGGCAAGGCGCGAGGAGCGAAGTTTGGTTGTGCCAAATGAACGACGAGCAACGCCGCATGGCCTGATTTCAGGCGCAACCCGCAGGGACGGGGCCATTTTCCCGCAATCCTGCGTTAGCGCTCACGGGTGTAGCGTAACTACACGGCAATCGCACTGCCTTGTCTTGCGAAAAAATGGCCGTCGTCGCGACGACCGTACACGTGTTAACAGGCCCTAGTTGCTTCCCGTCAGCTCGTCTTCGACTTACGCTGCATTGCCAGTCGCGGGATATATCTGCTGCACCGGTTTGTGAGGCGACTCTCGCATCCTGACAGCAGGTAACGCAGCGCCGCTTGAATCGCAAGCTGTCCTGGACTGACTTCAGAATAATGAGAACAGCCCGGTGGAACCGGTTTCCATTGAGGGAACGTTGGCACCTGCCTATAATCAGGCACATACAAACGGCTTCACCGAGGCACCTCCGCCATGAAGGATCATTGTGTTTTTATCCAGACCAACCACAAGCAGATCGTGGGCGCGCTTGTGGCCGAATACGCGCTGCGGCGCAACTCGACGCACAATGACGACTTCGACGTGTGCATCATGCACGCCAGGAACTATCCGTTTTTCGCCGCCCGCGAGGGCCAGCCCTATCTACGCGACGGCGTCAAGCGCCCCTGGCTGAACGATGACCTGCAATCCTTCACGCCGACGCGCTTCCTGCCGCCCGAACTGATGGGCTACCAGGGACGCGCCGTGGTCATCGACCCGGACATCTTCGCCATCGCCGATGTCTGGGAGTTACTAACACGCGACATGTCGGGCAAGGCCATCCTGTGCCGCCGCCGGGCGGGACCCAAGGGCATCGTCGACCGCTGTCTCGCGAGCAGCGTCATGCTGCTCGACTGCGCGAAGCTCCGTCACTGGAAAGTGGAAGCGGCATTCAACGAGATGTTCGAGTTCAAGCGCGACTACCAGCCATGGGTCTGCCTGCGCCTGGAGGACCGCGATACCATCGGTCTGTTCGAAGAGGAATGGAACGACTTCGACCGGCTCACACCCAAAACCAGGATGCTGCATGTCACGCGCCGGCGCACCCAGCCGTGGAAGGCCGGTCTGCCCATCGACTGGCGTCCGGCGGAACGTTTCCGCCTGTTCCCGCCGGTGGCCTGGCTTATGCGGGCTCGCCGCCACCTGTTCGGCGAATACGGGCTGCTCGGCAATTACAAGGAACACCCGGACCTGAACCAGACCCACCTGTTCTTCGGCCTGCTGAAGGAATGCCTGGACCAGGGCATCGTGACCGAGGAAATGCTGCGCGAGGAAATGCGCCAGAACCATGTGCGCCACGACGCCCTCCAGGTACTCGCGCGCACGCCCGAACTGGCACCGCCGGGCCAGCCGCCGCTCAAGCTCTCGGCGGCCTGACGCGGTAATTCCGCGCCTTACGTCGATTCACTGGCAATTTTCCCGTAGGCAAACCGATTGCTGGCAGACTAAAAGCCCCGACTTTCGACATATTCCTGACGAAACCGGGACACCATCCTTGTTGACCAGGATCAATAACCGCCGCCCCAAAGCCCGCTAGCATTTTTCGTTTTTACCGTCCCGCGAGGAAACCGTCCATGGACCACGCCGTCTTTATCCAGACCAACCACAAGCAGATCACCGGCGCCATCGTCGCCGAATACGCCCTGCGGCGCTATTCAAGCCACAACGACAAGTTCGACGTCCACATCGTCGACACCAGGGATTACCACTGGTTCAAGAGCCACGAGGGCCAACTCTACCTGCGCGACGGCGTCAAGCGCGTCTGGTTGAACAACGACCTGCAGTCGTTCACCCCGACACGCTTCATGCCGCCCGAACTGATGGACTACCAGGGGCGCGCGGTGGTGATCGATCCGGACATCTTCGCCGCCAGCGATGTCTGGGACCTGCTCTCCCGCGACATGATGGGCAAGGCCATCCTCTGCCGTCCGCGTTCCAAAAAGAAGGGCATCGTGGACCATTGCCTCGCGACCAGCGTCATGCTGCTCGACTGCGCAAAGCTCAGCCACTGGAAGGTGCAGGCATCATTCGAGGAAATGTTCGAGTTCCGGCGCGACTACATGGCGTGGATCTGCCTGCGCCTGGAGGACCGCGACAACATCGGTCTGTTCGAGAACGAGTGGAACGACCTCGACAAGTTCACCACGGCAACCCGGATGCTGCACACCACCCGGCGCAAGACCCAGCCCTGGAAGACCGGGCTGCCGGTCGACTGGCGTCCGGCCGAGCATTTCCGGCGCTTCCCGCCGCTCGGCTGGCTGATGCGCGCCCGCCGCCAGCTGTTCGGCGAATACGCGTGTCTGGGTCAGTACAAGGCGCACCCGGACCCGAACCAGGAACGCTTCTTCTTCGGTCTGCTGAAAGAGTGCGTGGCCAGGGGCATTGTCACCGAGGAGTTCCTGCGCGAGCAGATGCGCCAGAACCAC
>JBAVKA010000038.1:0-14170 GCA_049688075.1 Gammaproteobacteria bacterium | reverse complement strand
ACCGTCGGAGTCATACAAAACCTGGCGATATAGCCGGGCTCGTTGAGACGGTGGGCAGCGCTGAGAAAAAGGCATTTCAATCATTTGCCGGACTGATTACCGCGCTCAAGTACGGGGTGATGCGCGGCGAATCTCCGGTTGTGAATCCTGTGGAACTTGCCAGCTATCCGGTGACGGACAAGAAACAGGCGGGCTGATTTGCATGTAAAAGCCAATATGTAGATTTACATTGGTTAACTAGTTACATATTTACATTGGTTAACTAATATGAGATCGTCCCACAATTGAAAAATGGAATGTTCATGATGAAACCACTTTGGAGGGAGAGAGCATGATTAAATCAGTTAGATCGATGACTATTGCTGGAATAATGGGTGTACTTGCCCTGGGCAGCACCGGGAGCTACGCCTATACCATCGATTGTCCGAATGGTGGGGCCGGCCCAATGAACGGCTGCACCCTTCCGGACACGACGCCTGGAAGCTATCCCTATTTCAACAACGTGGTAGCCGTCAAGTCCAAGTTCAAGGAAGACAAGAGTGGATTCGTAAAGAACTTCACTATATCGGCAAAACAGTATAAAGGCTCCATCGACAATAACCTGGTGGTTAGCGACACTATGAGTTATCTGATCGAGAAGCCGAAATACAACCTCAATGTCAAGTTCCTGAGTGGAACGGAAGTAGAGGGTTCGGTCAAGGTTCAGGGGAAAATCGAACCTCTTCTTGGTGGAAAAGCCGAGAAATTCTCCATGACCGCCAATCTCGCAGGTACCTTCGATGTCTCGGACGACGATACGCTATGGGCGTTCGATACCAGCGATATCGTATGCAAAGGACTGGAAAACGTGCTGCCCGGTACTTGCACCAATGCTGAAGTCGTCTACCTCAACCTGCTGGAGGCAATTGGACCGACCGTCGGCTCGAATGTCTCTACCGCCGGCCGTGCCCTTACCTCCGTTCCGTTGCCGGCTGCCGCCTGGCTGTTCGGTTCCGGTCTGATGGGTCTGCTCGTCGTGTCACGTCGCCGCAGCCAGCGGACTTGACACTGTAAAGGTTTCAACGTCTCCGTAAATCACCCCCGGGTTCGGTTAATTGACCCCCGGGGGTATTTTTTTGGCTAACGGGATGTCAACAGGCATCCTGCCTTTATCAACGACTCCGTATATTCCCTCGTGCGGACAGCCGAGCCGGGGATTATTTCGTCCGGAGCAGCGCCAGTCTCCCACCTTCGATCAACTCTCCTGATCACTTGCAAGGTTGGCTGAATTTTCTGAAGAAAGTGATTGGTACTCACGTATCCTGATCGGGTAATATTCATCCGTACAAATCAGCGATGCGCGGCGATTTTCGCCGCATTCACACAGTCACAGGCAAACTACTACATGGCACAACGCCGCAAACGCGGGCGGAAGAAGTCACGCGTCAAAAAAAATCAGCGGCGTTCATTCTTGCTGCCGATGCTGGCCATGCTGGCTGTTTTCGTGGTCGTGTATATCGCTTACCTGGATTTTCAGGTTCGTCAACAGTTCGACGGCAAGCGCTGGTCGCTGCCGGCCCGCGTTTATGCGCGACCGCTGGAATTGTATGCGGGTTTGCCGCTCACGCCGGATGCCCTGGATACGGAACTGACATCGCTGCATTATCAGCCGGTGAGTTCGCCGCGACGGCCCGGCGAGGTATCCAGAAACCGTAATGTATTCCACCTGATTACCCGGCGATTCGTGTATTGGGATGGCGAGGAAGCCTCACGCGATATCCGGGTGCATCTATCGAATGACGTCATAGAGCGGGTGACCAATGTCGCCAGCGGCAAGGATGCCAGTCTGGTCCGTCTCGATCCGGTCCTTGTGGGCAGCTTTTATCCCTCACATAACGAAGACAGGGTGCTTGTGAAGCTCGAGGATGTGCCTCCGGCTCTGGTCAATGCACTGATTGCCGTTGAAGATCACGGCTTTTACAGCCATCACGGGATTGCCCCCCTGTCGATCATGCGCGCCCTGTGGGCCAATATTCGTGCACGCGAGGTTGTTCAGGGCGGCAGCACCCTGACACAGCAGCTGGTCAAGAATTTTTTCCTGAGCAGCGAGCGGACTCTGACCAGGAAAATCAATGAGGCCATCATGGCCTTGCTGCTTGAATGGCACTATGAGAAGGATGAAATCCTTGAGGCCTATCTGAACGAGGTGTACCTCGGACAGGACGGCAACCGCTCTATACACGGTTTTGGACTGGCCAGCCATTTTTATTTCGAGCGGCCACTTTCCGAACTCTCCGTGGACCAGTTTGCCTTGCTCGTCGGACTGGTCAAGGGACCATCCTACTATAATCCACGCACGCACCCGGAACGATCCACCAGGCGTCGTAACTTCGTTCTCGATGTGATGGTTGAACAGGGGGTGATCGGCCGTGAAGAAGCGTCCAGGGCAAAGTCGCGTGGTCTCGGTGTCAGCCGTAATATGAACAAGGCCATCGATACCTTTCCCGCCTTCCTTGACATGGTACGCCGGCAGTTGCGGCGCGACTATCGTGAGGAGGATATTACCTCCGAGGGCTTGCGCATCTTCACCACGCTCGATCCTCAGGTGCAGTGGCAGTTCGAGGAGTCGCTGGATAATCGTCTCGGTGTTCTGGAGCGGAACCGCTCGTTGCCGGCCGGCACCCTGGAGGGGGCGGGCGTGGTGACTACGATCCAGGGCGGGGAGGTACTGGCGGTGGCGGGTAGTCGGAAACCCGGGTTCTCCGGTTTCAATCGCGCACTGGACGCGAACCGGCAGGTTGGTTCGGTGATCAAGCCGGCTGTATACCTGACTGCACTGGAACACCCGGAGCACTACACGCTGGCAACGCTCCTGGATGACGGCCCGTTGACCTATACCGCGCCTAACAGGACCACCTGGTCACCCAACAACTACGACAGGCATTTCCACGGCATGACGCCACTCTATCTGGCCCTTGCGAATTCCTACAACGTGGCAACGGCACGCCTTGGTCTGGACGTCGGTATCAAGTCGGTCATCGCAACCCTGCACGACCTCGGCATCGACCAGCTCCTGAATGCCTATCCCTCACTCATGCTGGGAGCGGTCGAACTGTCACCGATGCAGGTAACCCAGATGTATCAGACGATCGCCAGCGGCGGTTTCCAGACGCCGCTGCGCGCCATACGCGCCGTGCTGGCCGCCGATGGCGCGCCGTTGCAAAGTTATCCCCTGAGGGTCGAGGCGGCCATCAACCCTGACGCTGCCTACCTCGTCACAACGGCGCTGCGCTATGCCTCGCGTGTCGGGACCGGACGTTCCCTGTACCAGGTGCTGCCGTCGGACATGGATATCGCCGGCAAGACCGGCACCACCGATGATATGCGCGACAGCTGGTACGCCGGGTTTACGGGGGACCGGCTGGCGGTGGTCTGGGTCGGGCGAGACGACAACAAGTCAACCGGTTTGAGCGGATCGAGTGGCGCCCTGCTCGTATGGCGTGATCTGTTTGCCCGTCTTGGCACCTCGGGATCGTTGCAGTCCGATGTGGAAGGTATCGACTATTTCCGAATCGATCCGGCCACGGGGCTGCGGGCCGATCAGGGTTGCGAGAATGGCGTAGAATTGCCTTTCATAAAAGGCAGTGAACCGGTTGCTTACGCCCCGTGTGCGAAGGATGGCCTGCCCCTGCAAAAACCCGTTGACTGGTTCAAGGAGTTGTTTCAGTGACACTGATTCCGTATTCGCGCATCACCTGTCTGGTATTGATCGTTATCGTGTCAGGCACGGCCTGTACAACGACATCGTATCATCGAACGCCGCCCCCCGTGATCGACCGGGGTGTCCCTGCATCCCAACGCCCGGCACCCGGAGGCGAAGTGGCGCCACCGCCGGGGGGATACCAGGAGTCGCCGGGTGGACAAATCTACCCGGCTCCACGGGAGCAACCCGCCGCCGTCGTCGCCTTGCTGGATCATGCCGAACAGCAAGCCAATAACGGTGATCTGCCGGCCGCCGCGATGACGCTGGAACGCGCCATCCGGATCGATTCCCGTAATCCCGTACTCTGGCATCATCTCGCCTCGGTGCGCCTGGCCGAAGGCGATGACAAACAGGCCGAACAACTGGCTAAAAAGTCCAACGCCCTGGCTGCAGGAAATTATGCCCTGCAGGCCAGGAACTGGGGACTGATCGCCGAGGCGCGGCGCACGCGCGGCGATACGGCCGGGGCACAGGCGGCCGAGAGGCAGAAACAGGCACTACAGGCGCGTTGACCCAGCCGGGCCCCGCCTGAATTCATGAACGACTATCATGAATTGCTGGGTACAAGCGGACCGCTGGCGCGCCACGTGGCCGGTTTCATGCCGCGAGCCGCGCAACAGCAGATGGCGGATGCGGTTGCCGCGGCGATCCTGTCTCAGGACAAGCTGATCGTGGAAGCCGGGACGGGTACCGGCAAGACCTTTGCCTACCTGCTGCCGGCTGTGCATTCCGGCAGAAAGGTCATCATCTCGACTGGAACGCGCCACCTGCAGGACCAGCTCTTTCATAACGATCTGCCAGTGGTTCGTGAGGCGCTGCGTGCCCCGGTCAGCACGGCGTTGCTGAAGGGACGGACCAACTATCTCTGTCTTCACCGCCTCACGCTGACGGCGGGCGAGGGGCGTTATCTCTCCCGTCAGCAGCTGCACGAACTGGAGCAGATACGCGCCTGGGCGGATCGGACCCGCAGCGGTGACATCGCCGGTCTGGGAGAGATTCCCGAGGATTCCGCCTTGTGGCCGCGAGTGACGTCGACCGTCGATAACTGTCTCGGCCAGGAATGTGAATTTTTCCGGGACTGTTTCGTCGTCAGGGCGAGGCGTGCAGCGATGGAAGCCGATGTCGTGGTTATCAATCATCATCTGCTGTTCGCCGACATGATGCTGAGAGAGGAGGGGTTCGGCGAGTTATTGCCCGGTGTCGATGCAATTATCGTCGATGAAGCGCATCAGATACCGGAAGTGGCTTCCGTGTTTTTCGGAACCAGTGTCAGCAGTCATCAACTGCACGATCTGATCCGCGACATCCAGATCGAGGCGCTGCGCGAGGCGGCGGACATGTCTGACCTGCCGGAGACCGCGCAGCAGCTGGAAGGAATCGTGCGCAGGATCCGGCTGGCCCTGGGGCATGCCGACAGGCGTCTCGCCTGGGCGGATGTGGGTAGCGCTTACCCGGTGCAGGAACCGGTTCAGGAATTGAGCGCTGTGTTGACCAGGCTGACAGACAGGTTGCAGGTGGCGGCAGAACGCGGCAAGGGGCTGGACAGTTGCCGTCAGCGCGCCACGGTCGTGCTGGAGCGTCTTCGTTCATTGCTGGAGGAACCGTCGGGTGAGACCATCCCCTGGTTTGAAACCCAGCGCCAGTCCTTTCGCCTGAACCTGACGCCATTGAATGTGGCGCCTGCGTTCACCAAGGCGCTGGAAGGTTTGCCGGGTGCCTGGATATTCACTTCGGCCACACTGGCTGTGGGCGCCAGCTTCGACCATTTCGCGTCGCGGCTTGGCCTGGAGGAAGCGCGCACATTGCAGCTGGAAAGCCCGTTTGATTATGAGCACAACGCCTTGCTGTATCTTCCCGAGGCGTTGCCGGACCCGGCTGATCGCCGTTACACACAGACCGTGGTCGCCTGCGCACGCGCCGTGCTTGCCGCCAGTCAGGGGCGTGCGTTCCTGCTGTTCACCAGCCATACGGCCTTGCAGGAAGCGGCAGCCCTGCTTGAGGGAACCGTGGAATATCCCTTGCTGGTTCAGGGTTCGGCGCCGCGCGCGGATCTGCTCGCGCGGTTCCGGCACCTCGGCAACGCCATCCTGCTGGGTACCAGCAGTTTCTGGGAAGGTGTGGATGTGCGCGGCGGCGCCCTTTCGTGCGTGATCATCGACAAGCTGCCGTTTGCTTCACCCGGTGATCCGGTTCTCAAGGCGCGCAGTGATGCCCTGCGCAGGCAAGGTCGCAACCCGTTCATCGACTATCAGTTGCCGAATGCCGTGATAGCATTGAAGCAGGGTGCGGGGCGTCTGATCCGCGACGTCGATGACCGCGGTGTCCTGGTGCTGTGCGACCCGCGATTGCGGCAACGATCCTATGGCCGGGTTTTCCTGAACAGCCTGCCCGGTATGCGGAGAACCGGCAATGTACGGGACATCCACGACTTTTTCGCCCATGGCGATCACCCGGTGACATCCGCCTCAAGCGGTGACGAGATACACTGACTTCATGGACGGCCTGCGCATCCTCGCGATCGAAACGGCCACCGCCGCCTGTTCGGCGGCACTTTATATCCAGGGGGAAATCAGCGAACGCCATGTGCTGGCCCCGCGCGAGCATGCCCTGCTCATCCTGCCCATGATCGATGCGCTGCTGGCCGAGGCCGGTGTACCGGTCGGCGCACTCGACGCCATCGCCTACGGCCGGGGTCCGGGGTCCTTTACCGGTGTGCGTATCGCCGCCAGCGTGGTGCAGGGCATCGCCTTTGCGGCCGACCTTCCGGTCGTTGCGGTGTCCACGCTGGCCACCCTCGCACAGGGTGCAATGCGCGAGACCGGAGAACATCGCGTCATGGCCGCGCTCGATGCCCGCATGGCTGAGGTTTACTGGGGGCTTTATGCCCGGGAGCAGGACGACCTGGCGCGGTTACAGGGGGAGGAATGTGTGTGTGCTCCACAGGCAGTCGCCGTACCGGAAAGCGGCGTGTGGATTGCCGCCGGCAGCGGCTGGGCGAGTTACCGGGAGGAATTGCTGGAGCGGTCCGGTCAACGGGTCAACCGGTTATTGCCCGATCTTGAACCGAGGGCCGGAGACCTGGTGCGTCTGGCGGCGCAGTGTTACCGCCAGGGCGAGATTCTCCGCCCGGAGGAAGCCGTACCGATCTATTTGCGCGATACGGTCGTGCGTGAGGCCTGATCAATGATAAAAAAACCGGTCTCATCGGGATAGGCATCAGCAGGTGGAAAGCGGTATGATTAGTCAAAGTAATGACGAAGAGGATGTCATGTACAAAAAACTGCTGGCCTTCCTTGTGTTGTTCCCTGGCGGATTCGTCTGGGCAGAACTGCCTGGCGTGATGCAATGGGACGTGGAACAGGACTCCAACCGGATCTATCGGGAAATCTACCGGGCCCTGGAGGATCACCAGTTCTTCGTGATATTCGAGGCGAACATCGGGCGTAATCTGCGTGGCTACGCCACTCGCTGGGGTGATAACTACAACCGCAACGGGCTGAATGAAATTCGTTCCATGGTGTTTTGCAATATTGCCTACACCAACCAGTTGAGCAACCTGGATCCCGGTATGTTGTCGCTCTGTCCCCTTCACATCACGATCGTTGAGAAAGATCACACCACCAGCATCCTTTTTGACCGGCCTACCCACATAGGGCAGGGCAGTGCGGCGATGCCGCTCCTGAAGGAGATTGAGACCGAAGTGAGCGAGGCTGTCGAGTCCGGCATCAATGCCGCCACCGGCGGCCGCCCGCCTGGTCCATAGACGTGCAAGCCCCACACCGCAAAGCGCTGTAGTTATTTTTTCCCGCATCAATCAGAGTGTCCTGGCGAACATGCCGCGAGGTGATTCGCGGTTAAACAGCTTGTGTTGAGTCACCCCGGAAAAATTGAATCGAATCTGCCTGTAGGAGCGGACTGGCCCGCGAACTCAGCGATTCATGGCCAACAGCTTCGCGGGCATACCCAAAGGGCACAAGAGGCCGCGCCTACGCGAAATAATTCAATGATTCCCCGGCGCGGGCTAGTATTTCCACCAGAGGGAGATGGCCGGGATATAAGTGATCATCACGAGCCAGATCAGCATCAGCAGCAGGAACGGAAGCGCCGCGCGAACCAGCGACATAACCGGGCGGCCGAAACGCTGGCTGGCGATAAACAGGTTGATTCCTACCGGGGGGGTACTGTAGCCGATCTCGAGATTGGCGAGGAAGATGATGCCAAGATGCACGGGATCGACGCCATAAAGCCTGGCAATCGGCAGGATGAGCGGGACAACGACGACGATTGCTGAGAAGATGTCCATCATGCAGCCCACGACCAGCAGGAACACATTCAGCAGCATCAGAAACTGCAACTGCGAATCGATATGCAGCTTCACCCATCCGAAGAGTTTCATGGGCACCTGTGCATCGATCAGCAGATTGGTGAGCCCCATGGCCACGCTGAGGATAATGAGGATGCTGCCTACCAGAATGGTAGTGTCCTTGAGCAGCGGAAACAGGTATCTCCTGAGATCTATTTCCCGATGGATGAGGCTCTCGAGAATGAGCACATAGACGGCAGTGCAGGCGGAGGCCTCGCTGATGGTGAGATATCCGCCGAAGATGCCGATTATCACGCCCAGCGGTAGCACTACGTCCCAGATGCCTTCTCGCAGTGCGACTGCAAGATTGGACCAGGAAAAGGCATGGCGCGGTACGGCGGTTTTGCTGCCGACATAGAGGCTGAAAATACCGAGCATCAGCATCAGCAGCAGCCCCGGCACCACGCCGGACAGGAACAATTCGTCGATGCTGACGCCCGCGACGATACCGTAGAGGAGGATTGCGAGACTGGGAGCGAACAGCAGGCCCAGCGAGCCCGAAGTCGTCAGCAGTCCGAGGGTGAAGCGTTCGCCATAACCGGCGTGCAGCAGCATGGGGAACATCAGCCCGCCGAGAGCCAGGATGGTGACGCCCGAGGCGCCGGAAAAGGCGGTAAAAAACGCGCACGAGGCAATCGCGACACCCGCCATGCCGCCCGGCAGCCAGCCGACAAAGGCGTTGAACAGCTGGATCATGCGCTTGGGCGCGCCACCCGCTGCGAGTATCACGCCCGCGAACGTGAACAAGGGGATCGCCGCCAGATACGGAGAGGAGGCCAGGCGATTGAGTTCAACGATCAGCAGCGCCGGGTCCAGATCCGCATAGTGGGTGGCGAGCAGGCCGCCAGCGCCCAGGGTAACAAACAGCGGCAGACCCAGCAGGGTGAGGACCACCAGAACTCCGATCAGGAAGATCGTCATTTATCGAGATGACCTTCCGCGCGGACGAACAAGGCGGCCAGCAGGAAATTGAGCGCCAGCAACGTGAACCCTAACGGGGTTATCAACGCCAGGATGGATGACCAGCGTTCGTTATCGGCAACGTACTGCCAGTCGTCATACCAGAAACGCCCGGCGGCCCGCGCAAACACGGCGCACACGACGGCCGAGAGCAGGTACAGCGGCGAGCGTATCTGGAGGATACGACGGTGCGACAGAAATACCGCCACGATGTCGAGCCGGATATGCCGGTGACTGCGAACGGCAAGTGCGGCGCCGAAGAAGGCAACATAGAGCACCAGATAACGCGACAGGATATCGGCGGCCGGTATGCTGGAGTGGAGGAAATTCCTGGCGAGAATCTGTCCGAAGACCAGCGCCAGCAACAGCAGGAGCGCGCTACCGGCAATGGCTGTTTCCAGCCGGCCCAGGCCATCACGGAAACGTGTAATCCAGGCGGGTTCAGGGAGCAGCATCGCCCTGTGTATGATCGCTGGACCCGGCACGGTATTCCGCGAGCCATGCATTGATGTCGCGGATGGTGGATTCGGGTATGTAACCGCTTCTCATAAGGCTTTCCCCGGCTTTTCTGCTGATCTCCGCCACCTCGTCGGCATCCAGGTCCTCGGGGTTAAGGATGAATTGCATGCCCTTGCTTCTCAGTATTTCCAGACTTTCCCGGTTGTCCCGGCGGGTGACTTCGATCAGTTTCTCACCGGTTTTCTGACCTGTGCTCTTCAGCAGTTTCTGCAGGTCCTGAGGCAGAGTCTGGAAGAAACGGCTGGAGACGACAAGCGACCCGATGCCATTCGCCATGGGCACATTGGTGACATAGCGGGTCTTGGTGAACCACTGCAGGGCAATCGCTCCGAGCGGCGGGGCATAGACCGTGTCGATCAGGCCTGTTGAGAGGCTGGTATACACGTCGATGATCGACAGGGGAACCGGTGAGATGCCGCTGGCGTCGAAGAAGGCCTGTCCCATCGGGTCGCCCGTCCACTGCCAGATGCGCCGTTTCTTCAGGTCGTCAATGGAATAGATCGGCTCACTTGAAAAGAAGTAGATCAGGCCGACTTCCATCCAGCCCAGCAATTCATAGCCGTTATCCCGGTAGCCCTGTTCGATGGTCGGCATGAACCGGCTTCTGACATAGTCGATCTCATCGATGTTGTTGAACAGGAACGGCAGTTCAAGCGCGCGTGCCGGTGAGTAGATGTGTCCGATGCCGTAACCGGTGAAGGCCCCGCCCTGCAATTGTCCGAAGCGGATCTTCTTGAGTACATCCGGTTCGTCTCCCTGTACGCCTCCCGGGTAGATCTTGAAGATCAGTCTGCCGTCGCTTTTTTCCCTGACCTCTTCGGCCCAGGCATCGAGCAACTGCATCCAGGCCGAACCTGCCGGGGCCAGTGTGGCGAATTTAAGTACGTATCTCTGCGCTGCCTCCACGGCGAGGGAAGGCGAGAATGCACCGAGACAGGCAAGAACCAGATAGGCGGTCCGCAAACCCGGTAATAAGCCATGTGGCATCAAAACCAGTCGTCCTCCGACCCGAGCAGTAGGGCGGCCTGCTGTTTTGCAACTGCATTCATCAGGGCCATATCCGGCGCCAGGTTATCCGGCGCCTCGATAACGCGTGTGAGGTGCCGGTGGAATGCCTCGCGGTCCAGTCGCTGCCGGTCCAGGTATTCGGCCTGCAGCACGTCGACCAGGAGCAGCTTGTCGTCATTGATTTCAGCCGCACGTCTGAAATGCTCCTCGGAGAGCCGGAAGTCCCCCCCGAACAGGGGTGAGCGCCCGCCGTAGTAAACGCCGAAGAACAGGTGCGGACCGCCGTGGTAGAACGTGTCGTCGAGAACGATAACGCGTTGCATGAGCGTCGCGGCGCTGGCCAATTCGGCGATTCCTGCCGGACTGTTTCGGTTCAGGTTGACCCAGTTGGCGAGGCAGGACGCCGTCCAGAACATGGCAGGTACCGCCTTCTGGCCGGCCTTGCCGACCTCAGCCTCGAATTCCTCCGGCGTGGAGGTCTCGGGGTCCAGTGTCAGACCCGATTGCTGCAGCGCCACGCGGGCATGTTCATAGCAGCGGCGATACAGGTGCTGTGCCCGGTGGCTGTCCTGCATTTCGACAAAGCCGAAGGTGTACCCGTAAAAACCCTCGGCCGCGTACAGATGCAAGCGTGTGTTGCCCGGGTCCTCGATGAGCATCCCCTCCAGCAGTTTCAGGTTGGCGGGCATGGCGCCCTGCGCCAGTTCGAGATCTGTTTCCTGGTTCATGGCGACGACGCCGCTGTCCAGGATCGTCTCGGTGCCGCGCACGACCATCTTACCCGGTGAACAACCGCTCGCCAGCCATACAACGGCAACCAGCAGACAGCTGAATTTCACACGGTTCAGGGGTGTCGAATGCATCAGCGGAAGTTGCATTATTGATTGTTAATTAATGAGTAATGTACTGATAATTTTCTCATATATCAAAGATAAACTTTCAAGGTCACTGACACTAACACATTCATTTGCCTTGTGGATAGTTGCGTTAACCGGTCCGAGTTCCAGCACCTGGCTGCCGAGCGGGGCGATGAAGCGTCCATCGGAGGTGCCGCCGCTGGTTGACAGGTCGGCCGAGCGGTCGCAGATGTCCCTGATCGCCGTCATCGCGGCGGCGACCAGTTCCCCCGGCGGTGTCAGGAACGGACGGCCGGAGAGCTTCCAGTCGATTGCAAAGTTCAGCCCATGACGGTTAAGCAGGGCGGTAATGCGCGACTGCAGTGCTTCCACGGTCGATTCCGTGGAAAAGCGCAGATTGAACCAGACTTCCAGTTCGCCGGGGATGACATTTTCAACCCCGGTTCCTGCCCTGATATTGGATATCTGGAAGGTGGTGGGTGGAAAATACGCATTACCCTGATCCCATTCGACGGCAATCAGTTCGGCGAGCGCCTGGGCGGCGCGATGAATCGGGTTGTCGGCGAGCCGGGGATAGGCGACATGGCCCTGTTGTCCGTAGATCCTGAGGATGCCGCCGAGTGATCCGCGACGGCCGTTCTTGATGACATCGCCAAGGTGTTCCTGGCTGGAGGGTTCGCCGACCAGACAGTAATCGATGTAATCGCCGCGGGCGCTGAGGCGTTCCACCACCTTGACGGTCCCGTCGGTCGCCGGCCCTTCCTCGTCGCTGGTGATCAGGAAGCTGAGTGACCCGCCATGTTGCGGGTTAGCCGCGACGAATCGCTCGCAGGCCGTGACCATCGCCGCGATACTGCCTTTCATGTCGGCCGCACCGCGTCCAAAGAGCAGTCCGTCGCGGATTTCCGGAGTAAAGGGGTCGGATGTCCATTGATCCGCCGGCCCGGGCGGTACGACATCGGTGTGGCCGGCAAAGGTAAACACGGGAGCGCCTCCGCCGCGCCGTGCCCACAGGTTGTCGACGCCGCCGGAATGCAAATGCTCGATCTCGAAACCGATCTTTTCCAGCCGTGCGGCCAGCAGGGTCTGGCAGCCCTGGTCGTCTGGCGTAACGGAGGGGTGTCGGATCAGTTCACAGGCAAGTTCCAGCGTCGGGCTCACGGGGGGGCTTTCGAAAACAGGGAGGCATAGTGCACGTCGCTGAAGCCGAGATAATGCGCGGCATCAATCGCGAGCAGCGGTCGCTTGATGATGGCGGGGTATTCCAGCATGAGCTTTCGGGCCCGGGCAGCGTCGAGTGGTTCGCGCGCCTCTACGGGCAGTTGCCGCCAGGTTGTTCCGCGTCGGTTGAGGAGATGTTCCCAGCCGAGGTCCTCGATCCAGGCGTCCAGCAGGTCGTGCTCCAGCCCGTCACTGCGCAGGTCGTGAAAGCGATAGTCAACCCGATGCTTCGCAAGCCAGCGCCGCGCTTTCCTGACAGTGTCGCAGTTTTTGATGCCGTAGAGAATAACCATGTCGAACCTGGTGTCCTGAATCCGAACTATTCACCGCAGAGACGCAGGGAAAACAATCATCTTAATTAGTGTCAATCGATAAAGAAATTCACTCACCGCAAAGGCGCAAAGAACGCAAAGTGTTTTATTGTTTTCGTAAAAGAATTTCTTTGCGCCTTTGCGGTGAATACGGTGTTTATGGATGAAGACTGATTAGTGAATACTGTAATGAGCCGAAGATCCGTTCTCCATTATGTCCATGTAGTTTCCATCAGTTCAATAGCCAATGTCTTCCCTTGCGTACTCTGTGTCTCTGCGTTGAATAAAATGGATTATCCCATCAGATATCACGCAGCAGTTCATTGATGCCGACCTTGGAGCGGGTCTTCTCGTCGACACGTTTGACGATGACGGCGCAATACAGGCTGTACTTGCCGTCAGCGGACGGCAGGTTGCCGGAGACGACGACCGAGCCGGCCGGTACCCGGCCATAGAGGATCTCGTTCGTGGTGCGGTCGTAGATGCGCGTACTCTGCCCGATATAGACGCCCATGGAGATCACCGTCCCTTCCTCGACGATGACCCCCTCGACCACCTCTGAGCGGGCACCGATGAAGCAGTTGTCCTCGATGATAGTGGGCGCGGCCTGCACCGGCTCCAGCACGCCGCCGATCCCGACGCCGCCGGACAGGTGGACGTTCTTTCCGATCTGGGCGCAGGACCCGACCGTCGCCCAGGTGTCGACCATCGTGCCGCTGTCGACATAGGCGCCGATATTGACATAGGAGGGCATCAATACGGCGCCGGGGGCGATATAGGCGCCCTTGCGCGCGGTGGCCGGGGGAACCACCCGCACACCGCCATCACGGAATTCACGCGGGTTCGTGTCTGCGTACTTGGCGGGCACCTTGTCGTAGTAATTGGTGTAACCGCCCCTGATGCAGACATTGTCCTCGATGCGGAATGAGAGCAGGACAGCCTTTTTCAGCCAGTCGTTGACGACCCACTGTCCGTTCCTTTTCTCGGCGACCCGGGCGACGCCGCGGTCAAGCAGATCGATGGCCTCCTGCGTGGCTTCCTTGACATGCGTTTCCACGTTGCGCGGGGTAATTTCCGCGCGCCGCTCAAAGGCGTGTTCGATCGTGGCCTTGATATCACTCATTGCGGATGGACTCCCTGGGTTTTTTGCTTCCACAAGCTGACATGATGTCTCCCCGTCGCAGCCACG
>JBAVKA010000037.1:0-7940 GCA_049688075.1 Gammaproteobacteria bacterium | reverse complement strand
GTCGCCGCGTCGCCGGGATCAGCTCCCCTGCCGTGCCCGCAGGGCATCAAGGCCTCGCCACTGGCGCGCAAACTCGCTGGCCAGTTGCATGTCGATCTTGACCGCCTGATCGGCAGCGGACCGGGGGGTGCCATTACCGCGGCCGATATCCAGCGGGCGCCTGCACCCTTCGAGGTTCCGGTTCCGGGCAATGGCCGTCCCATGAAATCCATGGAGAAGGCCATTGCGCAGGCGATGTCCTACTCGATCGTCATGCCGACTTTCCGTGTTACTTACCATATCCGCCTGGCCGCCCTGATCGGGGCGGCCAGGCAGGCGGGTGTGTCGGTCACCGTGGCGATCGCCCGTGCCTGCGCCCTGGCAATGCAGGAAAACCCGAAGATCAACTGGTGCTATCAGCCGGACAACCGGCTGGTCGAACGTGCGCAGGTCGACATCGGCATGGCGGTCGCCGCCGATGACGGCGGTCTGGTGGTGCCCATACTGCGCAACTGTGAATCCCGCGAACTTGCTGAACTCGACACGGACTGGAAGGGGCTGGTCGAGCGTGCCCGCAGCCGCCGTCTCAATCCCGAGGAATTCACCGGCGCCACCTTCCAGATTTCCAATATGGGCATGTTTGGCGTCAGCTACTTCGATGCTATCGCCACACCGGGGCTGGCGGCGATTCTGGCGATTGCATCCGATACCGAACAGGGCAGCGCCTTTACGATCACGGCGGATCACCGCGTGGTGAACGGTGCGGATGTGGCGAAGTACCTGTATGCGCTGAAGGGGCTGATTGAACAGCCGCTCGACTGGATGGATCTGGGCGGCACGGCAATCCCGGCGGGTGAGTGGGATTACGATGTCGTCATCGTCGGAGGCGGGCCGGGCGGTGAGGATTGCGCACGCGACCTGGCCGGGCATGGCCTGAAGGTCGCCCTGATCAACGATGCCCCCTTGCCGGGCGGCGAATGCCTGTGGCGCGGCTGCATACCCTCCAAGGCCTGGCGGGCTGCAGCCGACAGGATCCGCGACCGGGCCGAAGACAAACGCCTGGGGGTGAGCGGGACCGGTAACGCCAAACTGGTCTGGAAGGATCTGGAGAACACCCGGCGGGGCGTGGTCGAGACACGCGGTGAGATGGCGCTCAAGACCGACAAGGGCGTGAAGATTACTTACCTGCACGGTTTTGGCCAGTTTGTCGACCAACACCACGTCGCGATCAATACCAGCGGTAACCAGGATGATCCCCATACCCGCGCGGCCATCCCGACCGGCAAGGCGTCACGGACGCTCAGTTTCGGGTGTGCCGTTATCGCTACCGGCGCGCCGCCGTTCGTACCGCCGATACCCGGTGCGCGGGAGGGGGTTGAGAGCGGCGGCGTGCTGACTTCCGATACCGTCTGGTGTCTGGAGCATCCGCCAAAGCGGCTCGCCGTGATCGGTGCCGGCGCCATCGGCGTGGAAATGGCGCAAATCTTTCAGGACTTCGGCAGCAAGGTTACGCTCATCGAGGCGCAGGAGCGCATCCTGGCCGAGGTCGAAGCGGAGATCGCCGCAAGCCTGGCCGGCATCCTGGCGGAGGAGCCGCGTCTCGAGGTACATACCTCGGCGGCCGTGAGCCGGATCTCCGGTCAACCGGGCGCGATGAAGGTTGCCTTTGCCGGCGCGGATGGCAAGAGCCGCAGCCTCGCCGTGGATTACGTCATCATGGCGACCGGCAAGCGTCCGGTACCCGATGGCCTGAATCTGGAGAGCGCCGGGGTGGGCAGTGACCGTGGTGTGGTAACGGCGGATGCCCGCTGCCGTACCAGTGTGCCGCATATCTTCGCCGTCGGGGATGTCATCGGCGGATTGATGCTCGCACATACCGCCGGGCAACAGGGACGGGTGGCGGCCGCCACCATTCTCGGTGAGAACATGAAGTACGACCAGGACAGGGATTGCGGCGTCATCTTCAGTCGTCCACAGGCCGCCTTCGTCGGTCTGTCGGTCGAGCAGGCGAAGTCGAAGGGCATCGATGCCGTGGAAGTGAAGGTGCCGATGAACATCGACGCCAAGGCGATGATCAACAATGAACAGCACGGGATGATCAAGATCGTGGCTGACAAGGCCTCGCACCGTGTGGTCGGCGTGCATTTCCTGGCAGACCATGCCGACACACTGATCGGCGAAGCCGTGATGATGGTCTCGGGCGGCATGACGCTGGAACAGGTCGCCGGAGCCATCCATCCGCACCCGACCCAGACCGAACTTTTTGGCGATATGGCGCGCCGGCTGCTCTCGCGCCTGCGTCGCAGCAAGAAAAAAACCGGGGTTAACTAGCCATGTCTTCCATCAATAAAGTTGTGCTCGCCTATTCCGGCGGCCTCGACACTTCCGTCATACTCAAGTGGCTGGAAGAGACCTACGACTGCGAGGTGGTGACCTTCACCGCCGACATCGGGCAGGGTGAGGAAATCGAGCCGGCGCGTGCCAAGGCAATGGCGATGGGCGTCAGGGAAGTCTACATCGAGGACCTGAGGGAGGAATTTGTCCGCGATTACGTCTTTCCGATGTTCCGCGCCAATACCCTCTACGAGGGTGAATACCTGCTCGGCACTTCGATCGCGCGTCCACTGATCGCGAAGCGACTGGTCGAGATCGCTGAGGAAACCGGCGCCGATGCCGTTGCCCACGGCGCGACCGGCAAGGGTAATGACCAGGTACGTTTCGAGCTGGGCGCCTATGCGCTCAATCCGGATATCAAGATCATCGCGCCATGGCGCGAGTGGGATCTTACCTCTAGGGAAACGTTGCTCGCCTATGCCGAGAAATACGGTATCCCGGTCGAGCACAAGAAGGGCGGCAAGTCGCCGTATTCCATGGACGCCAATCTCCTGCACATCTCCTATGAGGGTGGTATCCTGGAAGATCCCTGGGCTGAGCCCGAGGATGATATGTGGCTGTGGACGGTATCACCGGAGAAGGCGCCGGATGTTCCGACCTATGTCGAGATCGGATTCAAGCGGGGAGACGCCGTCGCGGTCGATGGCCGGGACATGAGCCCTGCTCAGGTGATGGAAACACTCAACCGCATCGGCGGCGCGAATGGAGTCGGGCGCACCGACATCGTCGAGAACCGCTACGTAGGGATGAAGTCGCGCGGCTGCTACGAGACGCCCGCAGGAACCATTCTGCTCAAGGCGCACCGTGCTATTGAATCGCTTACTCTGGACCGGGAAGCCGCACATCTGAAAGATGAGCTTATGCCGCGCTACGCAAGCCTGGTTTACAACGGCTACTGGTGGAGCCCGGAACGCCTGCTGTTGCAGGAGCTGATCGACGCCTCTCAGGCACGCATCAACGGCAAGGTGCGGATGAAACTCTACAAGGGCAGCGTCATCCTGGTGGGCCGGCAATCGGAAACCGACAGCCTGTTCGACGCACGCATCGCGACCTTCGAGGAAGATGCCGGAGCCTACGACCAGAAGGATGCCGAAGGTTTTATCCGGCTGAACGCACTGCGCATGCGCATTGCCTCGCGGCGAGCGCGCTGAGCACTTTTATCGTTTATTACGTACGCAGTCGCCGGCAGGTGAAAGTCTTCTGACGACGTCCTGGAAAGTGGTGGTGAGGCTCATCCCCAATGTTTTTTTCGCCACGACGAGATTACGGGGACCGTAGAGCAGGGGATTTGTTCGGACAGTAAAAAACCAACCGGGTCGAACCGGTTGGTTTTCTGGTTGAGCGTTGAATTACCGCCGGCGGTCCGGCCGGGTGGTCTTGCCTATGATCTTACTCGGGCATCTTGGGTGGCGGTGCCTTGCTGCCCTCGGATGAGGGACTCACCACGATGGTGCTCGGGTAGCCACCGCCATAGCCACCGCCATAACCATAGGGGCCGTATCCACCCCATCCGCCATAAGGGCCGCCGCCCCAGCCATAGGGACCACCCCCATAGCCATAAGGACCGCCCCAGCCATAGGGACCACCACCATAGCCGCCGTAATAACCCCGGTCATAGTAACGGTCACGGTCGTTGTCGAACCAGCGGGAAGGGTTCATCATATTGCCGAAATTGAATGCCTGTGCGACATTGGCTGCCGCCATGCCTGCCAGGCCAAGGGCTGCTGCTGAGATAATTATTTTCCGGTTCACCGTACCATTCCCTCCATTCAAATAATAAAAAACCGAATTCTTTGCTGGATACCACCCCTCAAACCGGGGCTTGCCGGGCTGACTGAAGGTGAGGTCATGCGCCGGAAAAACTCATTCCTGCCACCAGGGCTTGAATTTATTCAACCAAATTCAAGCCTAAATCACAATTTACTGCATTAATATATACAACCATGCTGGATGATTTACAACCATGATGCGTGATAATCTTTATATATAAGATGTGGTTATGTATTTATAGATACCGTACAACGGAAATCGGGTGACCTGTTTCCAGACCCCGGGCCACGGAAACTGAAGACAACGCCACAACAGCTGTTGCTTTCAACCAAGTTGTTTTATAGAACGTAGTAGGTAAAGGAAGGTATAACCAGCTACCCCTACGGGTTCTGGTTACCACATAATCGACCTGAAGGGGGTGTGCATGAAAAAGCTACTGGTTTTTCTCTTGATTGGTCTGCCGCTGACGTCTCTGGCTGCCGATTATCAATCCACGCTGCTGGTACAGACCGGCAAGTTACGCGAAAGCGACTTGATTGTACGCACCGTCACGGATCTCGAAGACAGCAAGATATGCCTTGCCTTCTACGTACGGACGACGGGGACCAGCCCCGTCATGAGCTGTTATGAAGCGACTTCCGGCTTTCGTTCCAATATCAGCCAGGTTGGTCATTTCAAGGAAGGAAAACTGGTTGTCCGGAAACTCAAGGACTCCGTCAATAATGTCTCCTGCCTGGTCGCCTATGTCAGTACGCCGGGTACTTCTCCGGTCATTAATTGTTACGAAAGCAGGTCAGGCGCGAAGGATGAAATCGATAGCAGCGGACATTTGCGCGAGGGTGATCTGGACATCTACAGGATCGTGGATCAGGACAGCAACAAGAGCTGCCTCATCGCCTATGTCAGTACAAGCGGGACCGCGCCCTCATTGTCCTGTTATACGAATCGCACCGGCGTCAAGGGCGGCATGACACAGGAGAGTTACCTGAGAGAAGGGGACCTGATCGTTCGCAAGATCGTGGATCAGGGCAACATGCAGAACTGTCTGATCACCTATGTCAGCACGGAGGGTACTTCTCCTCATATTTTCTGTTACGAGAACAAATACGCCGCGCAGAGCAAGAAAACCAAGCCGGAATCGTCCCCTGAATGGAAGCCTTATTCACCCACCGGCGGGGTCAAAACACGATAGGCCGACGCCTGCCCGCGGGTACGCATGAAGTATTGATAATGATGACGGGTTTCATGGCTGCTATCAAGTAGCCGTATCGATCACTGCGGGCGCACGGCAGAACTGCGGTTAACCGGATGTCCAGGGGTATGCCTTGCCCGGTCGACGGTATGACGGGTACGGGGGGTGATAACCGCAGGGTTAAATCAGGCACTCGCGAGGTAACGCCATGAGGCTTCTTCACACCATGCTGCGGGTCGGCGACTTGCAGCGTTCCATCGACTTCTATACCCATGTGCTGGGAATGAAACTCCTTCGCCGCAAGGACTATCCTGACGGCAGGTTCACCCTCGCCTTCGTCGGCTATGGCGAGGAATCCGGAAACACCGTGATCGAGCTAACCTGTAACTGGGATACCGATCGCTATGACCTCGGCTCGGGATTCGGCCACATCGCCATTGAGGTCGATGATGTCTATCAGGCAGTCGAGGAACTGCGCAGTCGCGGTGGCAAGGTCATACGCGATGCCGGTCCCATGAATGCCGGTTCCACCATCATTGCTTTCATCGAGGACCCGGACGGCTACCCGGTTGAATTGATAGGCAGGAAGCACTGAGATTCGGGTGATGTCGCCATTGTGCAGACGTTTCAGCGACGACGTCCTGTATTAGGGCCTGTTAACACTTGTATGGTCGTCGCGACGGCGGCAATTTTTTCGCAAGACAAGGCAGCGCGAGTGCCGTGTAGTCAGGCTACACCCATGAGCGCTAACGCAGGATTGCGGGAAAATGGCCCCGTCCCTACGGGTTGCGCCTGAAATCAGGCCATGCGGCGTTGCTCGTCGTTCATTTAGCACCACTAAACTTTGCTCCTCGCGCCTGTCTGGCCTGATTTCAGACAGCAACGCGGCGATCATACAAGTGTTAACAGGCCCTAGCGTGCCGGCAGGCCACTGCGGCGATGCAGCACTAGCATGAGGCCAAACAGGATGAAACCGCTGAAGGCGACCAAGGTCCAGCCGGGGATGCTGAGGCCGAGGAATTGCCACTCTACCTTGGCGCACTCCCCGGAGCCATGCAGCACGAGTTGCAGGGCCTTGCTGATGGGGAAGGTCTCCAGAATATAGTCCAGTGTGGGCCCGCATTCAGGGACCTGGTCGGCGGGCAGGCTTTGCAGCCAGACATGACGTCCTGCAATCGCGGCGCCGCTGCAGGCGATGAGAGTGATCAGCACCCCGTATACCCGGTTACCCCAGCCGTTCGGTCCATGTATCGTTGCCACCAGCAACACCATGCCCAGCGAAATCACAACCACGCGCTGCAGTATGCACAGCGGGCAGGGTTCGAGTCCCAGAAAGCGTTGAAAGTAAAATAGCGCGGTGCCAATCATCACAACGCACATCATGAAGCCCAGTGCATAGAGTGTTCTGAATTTCAGCATATGGTCCCTCGATTAACAGCGATCCGCCCGCTTGTACTGTTATCCATGTATGCCTGTGGAATGCCGCCAATAATAGTCCACCCGGGCAGTGACGCCTATTGATCGGTGAAGGTTAACAAAGATAAAAACAGAAGCGCGCTATTGGTTGGCGGATGGCGCATCAGGCGCGGTAGATAGTGATGTGGGGAAGAATCAGCAACCCTCGTGATCCAGCATATTAATGTATAATAACCATCTGATTAAAGAAATAACATTGACCCTGTTTGTCTGCAATTTTATCCTTCCGGATAATTCGGAATTGCCGGACAGGATACCCATCCTGTCCGTAGTTGTTACGGGATGATTGACGCCATGGTGACGGTGGCTGGCATCCTGGCGGTTTACCGACAGACAAAAGTTTTTTCAGGGGAACTGACATGGTTACATTCGAAGAACTGAACAGCCAGAATCACAAGATTATGGAGCTTTCCAAAGTGCTGCAGGCCGTCATACAGGACCGGGCGCTGTGTGATAACGAGGTTACCTGCGACCTGTTCTTTCAGTACGTGGATCAGGTGAAGGGGCATCTGGATGTCGAGGACAGGCATTTGTATGCCGCACTGCTCAATCACAAGGAACGCTCGGTCAACAATACCGCCAAGCAGTTTTTATCCGGCTCTGCGGAGATCAAGCGTATCTTTGAAGCGTATCTGCATAAATGGTGCAACAAGCGGTCGATGCTCATCAAGGATCATCAAGCCTTCGTCAAAGAAACCGAAGACATGTTTCGTCTGGTGCTGAATCGCATTCTGGACGAGACCGAACAACTGTATCCCCTGATACGAAAAGTCAGTGGCGATACCCGGGTCGCGGCCTGAGGGCAGGGTCGCTCCGGTTCCGGTCAATGGCAGACGGGTAAAATTCCCGTCTCGCAACCTGATTGCATCACAGGGGTGCATCTCTGTGGCCTGACAGGCAGGTCAGTAGTGCACCCCTGTATCATTATGGCTGTTGTCTGTACGTTCTTTGTGATTACTGGATTTCGCGCGGTGCTGAATTGCCCTGAGAGGCGCCGGCTCCGTAGCCCGGATAGCCGGGAGCACCATAGCCATAGCCCCCCGGGTAACCCCCCCAGCCCGGTCCGCCATATCCGTAGCCCGGATAGCCCCCCCAGCCCGGTCCGCCATATCCGTAGCCCGGGTAGCCC
>JBAVKA010000036.1:0-6983 GCA_049688075.1 Gammaproteobacteria bacterium | reverse complement strand
GGACTCAAGGGCAAGCGGCTGCTGTCGCTGGACATGGGCGCGCTGATCGCCGGCGCCAAGTTCCGGGGTGAATTCGAGGAGCGACTGAAGGCCGTCCTGAACGACCTGGCCAAGCAGGAGGGCCAGATCATTCTGTTCATCGACGAACTGCACACCATGGTCGGCGCCGGCAAGGCCGAGGGCTCGATGGATGCCGGCAACATGCTGAAACCGGCGCTGGCGCGCGGCGAGCTGCACTGCGTCGGCGCGACCACGCTGGATGAATACCGCAAGTATGTGGAGAAGGATGCCGCACTGGAGCGCCGCTTCCAGAAGGTGCTGGTGGACGAGCCCACGGTGGAGGACACCATTGCCATCCTGCGCGGGCTCAAGGAGCGCTACGAAGTGCATCACGGCGTGGAGATCACCGATCCGGCAATCGTCGCCGCCGCCACGCTGTCCCACCGCTACATTACCGACCGTCAGCTGCCCGACAAGGCCATCGACCTGGTGGACGAAGCGGCGAGTCGCATCCGCATGGAAATCGATTCCAAGCCGGAGTCCATGGACCGGCTGGAGCGTCGCATGATCCAGCTCAAGATTGAGCGCGAGGCGCTCAAGAAGGAAACCGACGAGGCCTCGAAGAAGCGTCTGGATGCGCTGCAGAAGGAGATCGATAGGCTGGAACGGGAATTCTCCGACCTGGAGGAGATCTGGAAGGCGGAAAAAGCCGCGGTGCAGGGCGCCCATCATATCAAGGAGGCGCTGGAGCGCGCGCGCATGGAGCTGGATACCGCGCGTCGGGCCGGTGATCTGGCGCGCGCCGGCGAGCTGCAATACGGCAGGATACCCGAACTTGAAAAACAGCTGGCGGTGGCCGACAAGGCCGAAACGCAGGAGATGCAGCTGCTGCGCAACAAGGTCACCGACGAGGAGATCGCCGAGGTGGTTTCCAAGTGGACCGGCATCCCCGTGTCCAAGATGCTGGAAGGCGAACGCGACAAGTTGCTGCGCATGGAAGAGGCGTTGCGCCGGCGCGTGGTTGGCCAGGACGAGGCGGTCATCGTCGTGTCCAACGCCATCCGGCGCTCGCGCGCCGGGCTGTCCGATCCCAACCGGCCCAACGGCTCGTTCCTGTTTCTCGGTCCGACCGGCGTCGGCAAGACCGAGTTGACGAAAGCGCTGGCCAGTTTCCTGTTCGACACCGACGAGGCTATGGTGCGCATCGACATGTCCGAATTCATGGAGAAACATTCCGTTGCCCGTCTGATCGGCGCCCCGCCTGGCTATGTCGGCTACGAGGAAGGCGGTTACCTCACCGAGGCGGTGCGCCGCAAACCCTATTCGGTCATCCTGCTTGACGAGGTGGAGAAAGCGCACCCGGATGTCTTCAACGTCCTGCTGCAGGTGCTGGATGACGGCCGCCTGACCGATGGTCAGGGTCGCACCGTGGATTTCCGCAATACGGTGATCGTCATGACCTCCAACCTGGGCAGCCAGATGATCCAGGAGATGGCAGGCGATGCGCAGGGACGCGCGAGTGTCGCGGGAGGCAGGACGCCGGGAGCGACCGAAGAGTATTATGCCGCCATGAAATCGGCGGTGATGGAAGTGGTCGGCACGCACTTCCGGCCGGAGTTCATCAACCGCGTCGACGATGTGGTGGTGTTCCATCCGCTGGGTCGTGAACAGATCCGCTCCATCGCCAGTCTGCAGGTCGACATCCTGCGATCCCGTCTGCGGGAGCGCGACATCCATCTGGAGCTCTCGGATGCGGCGCTGGATCACCTGGGTGAGGCCGGCTTCGACCCCGTCTACGGTGCACGCCCGTTGAAGCGCTCCATACAGAACCAGCTGGAGAACCCGCTGGCGCAGGAGATCCTGGCGGGACGCTTCGGGCCCGGTGACCTGATACAGGTCGATGTGAGTCAGGACAGGCTGGTATTCACCTCGGCGGTGAACAAGGCATCGGTTGCCTGATGAATGGCGTGACGGGAGGGTCCAGGAACAGCCGAAGTTGAGGGTTCAGATTCTGAGCAGCAATCTGTCGAGCGCATCCTGAGTTAACAGACGTTTCAATGCCCCGAATAAATAGCTGGGAAACGTGACGTAGTAGCGTGCCCGGGGACGGCGGCTTTCGAGTGCCTGTACGACCTTTTTCAACACCGCTTCCGGCGGCAGGGTGAACGGAACCACCGGCCCGGTCTTGAGCAGGCGCGCTTCCATTTTCAGATATCTTTCGCGGTGGACACTTGTCTGCGGATCGATATGGCGCTTGAAGGCGGCATAGGCATTGGGCCGGAAACGGCTTTCGATCGGCCCGGGTTCGATCAGCGATACGTGGATGCCGGTGCCGTGCAATTCCAGGCGCAGGGTGTCGGTGAGACCTTCCAGCGCATATTTGCTGGCGGTGTAGGCGCCGCGAAACGGCAGTGCCACGAAGCCCAGCATCGAGCTGTTGTGTATGATGCGCCCGTATCCCTGCCGGCGCATCACGGGCAGCACCCGGTTGGTCAGCTCGTGCCAGCCAAACAGGTTGGTTTCGAACTGCAGACGCAGCACCTCGCGTGACAGGTCCTCGACCGCGCCTGGCTGACCGTAGGCCCCGTTGTTGAACAGGGCGTAAAGGCGGCCGTCGGTGCGTGCGAGAACCTCGTCCAGCGCCGTGGCGATCGAGCCGGAATCCGCCAGGTCCAGTTGCAGGCTCGTGAATCCCTCCGCCCGCAGGTGTTCAACATCCTCACGTCGGCGGGCGGACGCGAACACCCGGTAGCCGCGCGTTGCCAGGCCGCGGGCAACGCACCGGCCAATGCCGGAGGAGCAGCCGGTGATCAGAATCGTTCGTGTATCCATCGCATGCGCCTGCGGAAGTGTGGATTAATCCGCCAGCGCGAAAAACCACATGACGAAGCAATCTTCAGTCAGCTGATTCTAAACCATGAGATCGCCACGGCGTGCTCGCAATGTCAAATACCTTCCATTAACCGGAGCTTGCCTAAGTCATTGTCTGCCTGAGGGATGTCTCCTGGAGCAGGAATTTCAACGCTTGCCGGGTCATTGCCAGAAGTACTCGGGGACCCCTGGAGATTGTGATAAGTGCTTGTATTGGCGTGGGCTATTTCGTTAGTATCGCCGTGCTTGCAAGCTTCATTCAAGGCATCAGAACAAGAGACAGGAGGGGCGAGGTGATAAAGATTCGATTCATTGCCGCATGGGGATGTGTCCTGCTGGCGGCAGTTTCGCAAGATGCTGGTGCCAAGGGATTCAACTATTCCTACGCCGAACTCGGTTATATGAAGATTAACTCTGATCCGATCGATGCCTCCGGAGTCAATACAGAGCTGTCCATCGCTGCGGGTGATTATGTGCATATAAAAGGCGGCTATTCCCGTCTCTGGGTCGATAACGTCAAAGGCAGTAACAAAGATAGTATCGATATCGATTCTTTCAGGATCGGGATGGGTGGCAATTTTTCGGTCCATGAAAAAGTCGATATAACCGGCACGGCCAGTTTTGTCGACAATGAATACTCGGGCGACAACAATAACAGCGACAGGGGTTATGAACTGGAATTCGGCGCCCGTGTGCAGGCCCTGCAGAAGCTGGAAATGACCCCCTCCATCGTGCGGGTGCATACCGATAACTACGAGGATACCGGTTACAGCCTCGGTCTGGTCTATGCCCTGAACAAGCAGTTTTCGCTGCGAACACGGGTGCGCAGGTTCAATGACGATGATGTCACCGACTTCTTCGCGGGCGTCCGCTTGAACTTCTGACCCGGCTTCCCACCGGCTCTTCCCGAAACCCGCCTGCTGGCGGGTTTTTGCGTCGTGGCCCGGGTAATCACGACTACTCCAGCATTGCAACAGCCGTCTCCGCCGGGAGTTCGTGGCGCTTTTCCTCCTGTTGCAAGGCCCACAGCCTGGCGTAAAAACCCTTGTGATCGAGGAGGGACGGGTGCGTTCCCTGCTCGACGATCCGGCCGCCGTCCATGACCAGGATGTGATCGGCATCAACGATGGTAGACAGCCGGTGGGCGATCGCCAGGGTGGTGTGGTGCGCGGCCACCCGGCGCAGGGCATCGAGAATCTGCTGCTCGGAATGGGAATCAAGACTGGAGGTGGCCTCGTCGAAGACCAGGATCCTGGGGTTCTTCAGGATGGCGCGGGCGATGGCGACGCGCTGCTTCTCCCCGCCGGAGAGTTTCAGTCCGCGTTCCCCGACCACGGTGTCGTAATCCCGGGGCAGCGACAGGATGAACTCGTGAATGTTCGCCAGCCGGGCGGCCTGCTCGATTTGGGCGCGATCCGCCCCGGGTTTCGCGTAGGCGATATTGTAGTACAGGGTGTCATTGAACAGCACCGTGTCCTGGGGAACGATGCCGATGGCCCGTCGCAGGCTTTCCTGGGTGACCGAACGGATATCCTCGCCATTGATGAGGATGCCTCCGGTGGAGACGTCATAGAAGCGGAACAGCAGCCGCGCCAGGGTGGATTTGCCGGCGCCGCTGGGACCGACCACCGCCACCTTCTGCCCGGGATGAATGGTGAAACTGACGTCATGCAGAATCTTCCGGTTCTGCTCGTAGGAGAAGGACACGTGGTCAAAGCGGACTTCCGCCTCGTCGATGGCCAGTTCACGGGCGCCGGGACGGTCGGTGATCTCGGGTTCGCGCTCGAGCACCTGGAACATCAGCTGCATGTCGGCGAGAGCATGCTTCAACTGGCTGTAGACGACGCCGAGAAAATTAAGCGGGATGAACAATTGCAGCAGGAACGCGTTGACCAGCACCAGATCGCCCAGCGTCATGGTACCGGCCACGACCCCGCGGGCGGCCAGGATCATGATGAGGGTGACGCCGGTGGCGATGATGGCGGACTGGCCGAAATTGAGTGCCGAGAGCGATGTCTGGCTCTTGACCGCCGCGGCTTCCCAGCCCTGCAGCGACTCGTCGTAGTGCTTGAGTTCGAAGTTTTCATTGCCGAAATATTTCACAGTCTCGTAGTTCAGCAGGCTGTCGATGGCCTGGCTGCTGGCCTTCGAGTCCAGTGCATTCATGGATACCCGGTATTTCATGCGCCATTCCGTGATCTTCATCGTGAAGACGATGTAGGTGATTACCGAGACGAAGGTGATGACGGCGAACCAGATGTCGTAGCGCGCCAGCAGGATGCCGGCGATCATGAGGATCTCCACCAGCGTAGGCAGCAGACTGAACACCATGTAATTGAGCAGCGAACTGACGCTGCTCGTGCCCCGCTCGATATCGCGCGACAGGCCGCCGGTCTTGCGTTCCAGATGGAAGCGCAGGGAGAGTCTGTGCAGATGCTCCAGGGCCTTGATCGACACGCTGCGGGTTGCGCCGTGGCGCACCCGGGCGAAAACCGAGTCCCGCAACTCGTTGAACAGGGAACCCGAAAGTTTAAGCCCCCCGTAGAGGATCAGCAGGAGGAGCGGCAGCACCAGCGTCTTGCCTCCCGCTGCATCGAGGTGGTCGACGATATGCTTGAGCACCAGCGGGATCCCGACGTTGGCCACCTTGGCCAGCACCAGGAACAGCAGGGCGAGTAATACCCGGCCCCGGTATATCCACAGGAACGGCAGCAGCGATCGCAGCGTCTTCATGTCCGCCCCGGCGCTGCCGGGAAGGGTGGTGTGGCGGATACGCATGTGCAGTCGGGGGATTCCTGGCTGGGTGTTAGGGGGGTTTATTGTCACAGAATCCCGCCACCCGCGAAACCGCTGGCCGGCGTTTTGCCGCCTCGCGTTTCGATATCCCGCGGGACGTAGACAGCGGTCCCGGCGCGGGCGCTATAATAGCTGCACCTGTTGCCGGGACGGTCCGGCGGCAAGGCGAAGTCACCGGACGGAATCACCTGACATGCCTATTTATGAATATCGCTGCGAAGCCTGCGGACACTATCTCGAAACCCTGCAGAAGATCAGTGATCCACCCCTCACGGACTGCCACAAATGCGGCCAGCCGGCTATGAAAAAACTGGTTTCCGCCTCGGCTTTCAGGCTGAAGGGCAGCGGCTGGTATGAAACCGATTTCAAGACCGGCGGGAAGAAGAATGTCGTCGAGTCGGACAAGAAGGACAAGAAGGACAGCAAGGACAGCAAGGACAGCAAGGACAGCAAGGATACCGCCGCCGCCGGGAAACCGAAGAGCGGGGACACGACAGCAGGAACCGCGACGAAAAAAGAATCCACCGGCAGCTGAGGCCTTCAACCGGGGTCCGGTGCCGTATTGCACCGGCTGCGGCGACCCCGTAGTATGCCGCGTTTGCCCTGAATTTCACAGGAATTCCATTCCATGCGCAGCATCTACTGTGGTGAGTTGAACACCACACATCTTGAGTGGGAAGTCACCCTGTGTGGCTGGGTGCATCGTCGGCGTGACCACGGCGGCGTGATTTTCGTGGACCTGCGCGATCACACCGGACTGGTGCAGGTTGTGTTCGATCCGGACACGGCGCAGGTGTTCGCGAACGCGGAGCGTTTGCGCAATGAATACGTGCTGCAGGTGCGCGGGCGGGTGCGCAACCGGCCCGAGGGGACAATCAACCGCGATTTGCCGACCGGCGAGATCGAGGTGCTGGGTCAGGGACTCGAGGTGCTGAATGCCGCCGGCACGCCGCCTTTCCAGCTGGATGAGGAGGGGGTGCAGGATGAAACCCGGCTGCGCTTTCGCTACATCGACCTGCGGCGCCCGGAAATGCAGGAAAAACTGCGGCTGCGCGCCCGCATCACACGCACCCTGCGCACCTTTCTGGACAACCACGGCTTCGTCGATGTCGAGACCCCGATACTGACGCGTTCCACCCCCGAAGGCGCGCGCGACTACCTGGTGCCGAGCCGCACCCATGTCGGGGAATTCTTCGCCCTGCCGCAGTCGCCGCAGCTGTTCAAGCAGCTGCTGATGATGGGGGGGATGGACCGCTACTACCAGGTGGCGCGCTGTTTCCGCGACGAGGACCTGCGGGCGGATCGCCAGCCGGAGT
>JBAVKA010000035.1:0-7240 GCA_049688075.1 Gammaproteobacteria bacterium | reverse complement strand
GTGCTGATATTCTGCAGGAAATTCGCTTGATCGGCATGGTCCTGACCTTGAGTCTATTTGCTGATGGCGTATGTTTGCCAGCCAGACGCTATCTGGTTACGGTATAGTCAGGTGGATGACCTGACTTGGAGGGCCGTGATGGCCCGGAAAACCGGGGGGCGAGGAAGTGGATCAGGGCGACCGGAAGCTGCACGCTGCCGAAGCAGGACACAGTCAGGGAAAGGTTATCGAGAAACTGTTCAACCTTTCTCTGGATATGCTTTGTGTGGCGGGTTTTGACGGTTATTTCCGCATCGTCAATTCAGCCTTTCAAAACATCCTCGGGCATTCCAGGCAGGCGCTGCTCGAAACGCCGTTTATCGAGTTTGTTCATCCGGACGACAAGGCTGCAACCCTGGCGGCGATGCAACAACTGGAAGAAGGGATTTCGGTAAGGCATTTCGAGAATCGCTATCGCTGCAAGGATGGGTCATACAAATGGCTTTCCTGGGTCAGTGTCCCGGATGTCGGGGAGGGCTTCGAATATGCCATCGCACGGGATATCACCGAGCAAAAGGCAATCCATCAAGAGCTGGCTGCCCAGCACGACCTGTTCGACAACGTCTTGTCCAATGTGCCCGCTTCAATATTCTGGAAGGACAGAGCCTCAGTATTCCTTGGCATGAACGAGCGGTTTGTCCGCGACACAGGTTTTCAGAGTCCGCAGGAAATCATCGGAAAAACGGATTATGACCTGGCCTGGACACGGGAACAGGCAGATTTTTACAGGGAATGTGATCGCAAGGTGATGGACACCGGCGAGGCGATGCTGAACATCGAGGAATCACAGCAACGGGCTGATGGCCACAGGGTCGAGCTGTTAACCAGCAAGGTTCCGCTTCGCGATGAGCAGGGCCAGGTGATCGGTATGCTCGGCATCTACATGGATATCACCAAGCGCAAGCAGGCGGAAACCACCTTGAGGAAAAGCGAGGCCCGACTGCAAACCCTGTTCGACTCCGCAGCCGAATTTATCTTCGTTATCGATCCTGAGGGCAGGATTCTCAACGCAAACCGTTATGTTTACCAGCAGTCCGGCTATGACGCCGGCGAGGTGATCGGAAGCAATATCAGGAAATTCTTCACCGAGGTTTCGCGGACTATTTGTGATTGTAATTTTCCCGGACTCAGGGAACGGGGCTACGACCGGGCCAATGTCGAGTTTGAATGCAAGGATGGTCGTGTTCTCCAGATGGAATGCTCGGCCACGGCGGTGCCCGATGAACATGGAAAATTCACCACCTTTATGATCATTCAGCGGGATATAAGCGAGCGTAAACAGGCCGAAATCGCGCTTGCCGACAGCGAGCAGCGATTTCGCACTATCTTCAATTCCAGTTACCAGCTCATAGGCCTCCTGGATCCCGATGGCACTTTGATTCAGGCCAATCAGGCGGCGCTTGACCTTGGAGGACTCAAGCATGAGGATGTGATCGGACGCCCGTTCTGGGACACCTACTGGTGGCGCTACTCAACCGAGGTACAGAACCGGCTGAAAGCCGCCGTCATGAAGGCATCGCAAGGAACGGCAGCAGGTTATGAAGAGAATGTGCTTGCAGCAGATAACACCATCAGGACAATCGAATTTACGCTCAAGCCCGTCAAGAATCAGCAGGGCGAGGTGGTCTTCATCATTCCGGAAGGCAGGGATATCAGCGACAGAATGCGGGCAGAGGAGGAGCGAGAACGCCATCGGCAGGAAATTGCACATGTCATCAGGCTCGGCACCATGGGGGAAATTGCCTCAAGTATGGCGCACGAACTAAACCAGCCATTAGCTGCATTAGCGAGTTACTGCGATGCTGCAATGGCGCTTGCCAGGTCACTTCCGGCACCGACACAAAGACTTGTTGAAATACTGGAACGCGCCACGGAACAAGCGCATCGTGCCGGCAATATCATCCGGCATCTTCGTGAATTTGTCGGCAAGGGAGAAGACTGTATTCAACCCCTGGATATTGACCGGGTCATCGTGGATATCGGCGTTCTTCTCGGTTCGGAGCTGAAAGCTGCAAGGGTGAGGCTGGAGCAGCAGCTCGGAAGCCAGGGTTGCAAAGTCATGGCAAACAAGGTGCAGATCGAGCAGGTGCTGGTCAACATGGTAATGAACAGTGTCGAGGCCATACAAGGTGCCCGAACAACCGGAGGGAAGGTTGTTTTGAGAACATGTCTGCTGGAGGATGACTCTGTCGAAGTGACCGTGACGGACAATGGGCCGGGCATTAATCCCGGCATGTTTGAAAAAATGTTCAATTCGTTCCAGACCAGCAAGGCATCGGGAATGGGAATGGGTTTATCCATCAGTCGTTCGATCATCGAGGCCCATGGAGGAACAATATGGGCGGACAGGCAGCGACGTGACGGCGCAGTGTTTGGCTTCAGCCTTCCTGCGTGTAAATAAAAAAATGAGCGTCAGGACATTTCCGGTTCAATGCATATAACCGGATACAATTCCCGCAAAATTGTATCCGGTCCCTTTACTTGATGGGATCGTGAACCGCTAGTCGTACGACCTGAGATGACCCCGAGGCATTGGATGACCTCGCGACAGGGAACGATATATTATCGACACAACAGCGAATCCTGCCAATACTGATGAAATCAGAATCCGATATGTCGACTACGAAAGGAATGACGGGCTCGTATAATCGTGATTCCAGGACGCAGCAAGAGGATTTCGTACGTCACCTTGACACACTGCTGGAATGTATCGATGTTGTGGTTACTGAGAGGGCACAACTGTGTTCATTAATCGATTATGGATGCAGTTTGGGAGCGAACTCGATACTTGCGATGAGTCGTCTGATCCAGTATATCCACGAGAATAAATCAGTTAACGCTTTTAGCGTACATCATAATGACCTTCCAGGTAACGATTTTAATGCCTTGCTGAAGCATCTCTGCGGCTCTGCTGATAATTATCAGCATATTCCAGGCTGCCGGGTATTTACCCAGCTGGTGCCATCGAGCTTCTTTCAGCAAGTTGTGCCCGATCGGCAGGTCGATCTGGGATTTACAATAGCAGCGGTCCATTGGTTGACTCGAATTCCTGACGGCGATTACCGGAATGCGGTATATCTGTCCGATGCGAATCAACAGGCACAGACGGCTTTACTTGATCAGGCAGCGCAGGACTGGCAGTCATTCGCTAGGGCACGTAGCAAAGAGATAAAGCCCGGGGGTTTGCTGTTTATTATGGCGCTCTCCAGTGAAATTGATTCGGCGGGCTGTCGAGAGGTGGCGGCCGCCGGACTCTTTGTCGTAGTGAAAAAGGTTCTTGAAAAGTTGGTGGCGGATAAACAACTTTCTCGGGAAACTCTGGACAAATTTATTTTTCCTGTAGTGCCTCGTACCCGGGAAGAATTCCTGGAGCCTTTTGAAAGCAGTGAATTAACGGGTGACTGGCATTGTCTTCACTGTTCAATTGAGAAAGGGATTGCCAGCGATTACATCGCTTATCAGAAACACCGGGATGCAAGGCTTTATGCAGAACATTACACCGAGTTTTTTCGAAGTTTCAGTCAGGCGACCATGATTGACAACTTGTTTGCCCCGGGTGCCACAACAATGACCGCGGAAGAATTATGCGACTTGTTCTATGCGCGGTTCTGCCAGGCAATTGAGACCTCGCCCGAGGAAGGCGTTTTCCATCATCTTATCAGTAATATTGTCCTGCAAAGAGTGTGATTTATTCTGGTGGTGATATGGATTCTTCACTTGCCGGACTAGCCGGACGCTCACGGGGAGTTGGCAGACGGCTCAGAGGTATTCGCGCAGATGCGTGCAGATGCGCGTATCCAGCCAGTAATGCGCCCGAAAGGGCAGATCGCCTCCGACGAAGCCGACATGGCCGCCGTGGCGTGACAGTTCCAGCGTGACACCGGAACCGAGTTCGCTGTCCGTGGGGATCGCGTCCGCGGGAACGAAAGGATCGTCCGCTGCGTGCAGAACAAGCGTCGGCGTGGTGATCGCCTGCAGATACTGCCGGCTGCTCGAACGGCCGTAGTAATCGTCCACATCGAGGAACCCGTGCAGCGGCGCCGTGACCTCGTTGTCGAATTTGCGGAAGCTGTCGAGGGCGTCGAGGCGCTCCGGGTTTACCGGCAGGGTATGCGCCGGCAGCTTCGCCCGGTAGGAGCGGCGCAGCTTGTTCAGCAGGTAACGCTGGTAGATTCGTGAAAAGCCCTGCTGAAGGCGCCAGGCGGCGCGATCCAGATCGAACGGCACTGACACGGCGATGGCCGTGCGGACAGGGCCCATGTCCGCACCTTCGCCCAGCGCTTTCAGCAGGACATTGCCGCCCAGCGAGTAGCCGATGACCGCGAGCGGTTTCTCGCCGATGCGTCCGGTGAGGCGGATGAGGACATGGCGCAGGTCCATGGTATCCCCGGAGTGGTAGCTGCGCGCAAGGCGGTTGGGCGACCCGCTGCAGCCGCGAAAGTACATCAACACTGCTCGATAGCCTGTCGCGACCAGCGCCTCGAGGATACCGCCCGTGTAGTGGGATTCGAGCGAACCTTCCAGTCCGTGCAGAACCAGCACCAGCGCCCGGCCGTCGTTCTGTGTCCAGTCGAGGTCGACGAAATCTCCGTCCGGGAGTTCGAGCCGTTCCCGTTTCAGTTCAGGATGGCGGCGGCGGCGCAATAGACTCGGATAGATCGTCTGCAGGTGCGGGCCCGGCAACCACCAGGCCGGGTGAAACGCGCTGGTTGTGATCATCCCGCGCGCGCCCGGCCGGGCCCCTGTTTCATTAACCGCGATTGCGGATCAGGTCATCGACCACAGAGGGATCGGCGAGCGTGGTGGTGTCCCCCAGATTGTCCATGTCCCTGGAGGCGATCTTGCGCAGGATGCGGCGCATGATCTTGCCGGAACGGGTCTTCGGCAGCCCCGGCGCCCACTGGATGACGTCCGGCGTCGCGATCGGTCCGATCTCGGTGCGCACCAGCTTGACGAGTTCCTTGCGCAGTTCATCGCTCGGTTCCACCCCCTTGATCAGGGTGACGTAGGCGTAGATGCCCTGGCCCTTGATGTCGTGCGGATAGCCGACCACCGCGGCCTCGGCCACGGAATCATGCAGTACCAGTGCGCTTTCCAGTTCCGCGGTGCCGAGACGGTGACCGGAAACGTTGAGCACGTCGTCCACGCGCCCGGTAATCCAGTAATCGCCGTCCTCGTCGCGGCGCGCGCCGTCGCCGGAGAAGTACATGTCCGGGTAGGTTCTGAAATAGGTGTCGATGAAACGCTGGTGGTCGCCGTAGACGCTGCGCATCATCCCCGGCCAGGGATGGGTGATGACCAGGCTGCCTTCAGCCGGGCCTTCCATGATCTGGCCTTCGGGGTTCACCAGGGCGGGGCGCACACCGAAGAACGGGCGGGTGGCCGACCCCGGCTTCATGAGGGTTGCCCCGGGCAGCGGCGTGATCATGTGGCCGCCGGTTTCGGTCTGCCACCAGGTGTCGACGATCGGGCAGCGATCATCGCCCACTACATGGTAGTACCATTCCCATGCCTCGGGATTGATTGGTTCGCCCACGGTGGCGAGCAGGCGCAGGCTGTCGCGCGAGGTCTTCCTGACGGGTTCCTCGCCCTCGCGCATCAGGGCGCGCAGTGCCGTGGGCGCGGTGTAGAAAATGTTGACCTGGTGCTTGTCGCAAACCTGCCACAGGCGGGAGGCGTCCGGATAGGTCGGGATGCCCTCGAACATCAGCGAGATGGCCCCGTTGGCGAGCGGTCCGTAGACGATGTAGGAGTGTCCGGTGATCCAGCCGACATCGGCGGTGCACCAGAAGACATCGCCGTCGTGATAATCGAACACGTACTTGTGGGTGATGGCGGCATACAGCAGGTAGCCGCCGGTGGTGTGCAGCACGCCCTTGGGCTTGCCGGTGGAACCGGAGGTGTAGAGGATGAACAGCGGGTCCTCGGCGTCCATGGACTCCACAGGACACTCGGTCGATACCTTCGCCGCTTCCTCCTGATACCAGATATCACGCCCCTCGACCCAGTTGATGTTCGCGCCGGTCACTTTGACCGTCACCACGGTGCTGACGTTGGGACAGGATTTCAGCGCGGTATCCACATTGGCTTTCAGCGGGACATGCTTGCTGCCGCGCAGACCCTCGTCGGCCGTGATGACCGTGTGGCAGTCGGAGTCCAGGATGCGGTCCTTGATGGACTCCGGGGAGAAGCCGCCGAACACGACCGAGTGGACCGCGCCGATGCGCGCGCATGCCAGCATGGCGTAGGCCGCTTCCGGGATCATGGGCATGTAGATGCAGACGCGGTCGCCTTTCTTCACCCCGCGCGATTTGAGGACATTGGCCAGCCTGCAGACATGCTTGTGCAGTTCCCGGTAGGTGATTCTGGTGTCTTTGGCCGGATCGTCGCCTTCCCAGATGAACGCGGTCTGGTCGCCGCGGGTCTCGAGGTGCCGGTCCACGCAGTTGTAGCAGGCGTTGAGTTTCCCCCCCTCGAACCAGCGGATGTGACCCTTGTGGAAATCCCAGTCGAGCACCGTCTCCCAGCGTTTGTCCCAGCTCAGAAACGCCTCCGCCTGTTCTGCCCAGAACGCCGAGGGATCCTCGACGGAGCGCTGGTACATCGACAGGTATTGTTTCTCGTCGATATGCGCGTTCTTGGCGAAGGATGCCGGAATGTCGTAGGTCTTGGTATCGGTCATGCAACTTTCTCCGGTTGAATGGGCTGCCAGCGCAGGATAAACGCCAGGGTCAGCCATTATATATACGTAAAATGCTGACGCCAGTGAGGATTTGCGCTAGTCGGTGTATTGCGCGGGTGACGGCAGTGCACGACCGGGTGGCAGGGACTGGACATCCCAGTGTGCGATTGCCCACCGCCGAAGTTCCTCCGGCGTGGCATCCTCGGCCGACTCGGGAAGTTCCTGGCGCAGGAAGCGCAGCACATCCCGCAGGATGCGGGCGGCATGCTCCGGACTGACCTCGCGGGCGTGTGTCTGTTTGGCGAGTTTCTCGCCGGCGTCGTTCACGGCTACCGGCAGGTGCAGGTAATCGGGTTCAGGCAATCCGAGCAGCCGCTGCAGGTAGATCTGCCGCGGTGTTGAATCGAGCAGGTCGGCGCCGCGCACGATATGGCTTATCCGCTGCTCGCCATCGTCGACCACGACGGCAAGCTGGTAGGCGATGAGGCCGTCCGCGCGGCGCACGATAAAATCACCCAC
>JBAVKA010000034.1:0-42853 GCA_049688075.1 Gammaproteobacteria bacterium | reverse complement strand
CAGTATTTCCTGGTCATCCGATTCGATGCTCTTGAAGTCGATACCGGCCGTTTTAAGCGTATTCTCCACCTTGTCCTGAACACCTGCCTCCAGCTTGCCTGCACGCGCATTGGTGATCTGCAGCGCGGGATCCTCGCCATAGACGTTGGGCAGCGCATATATGCAGCTGATGAGAAAAACGGCGAGAATCAGAAGGTTCTTCCAAAGCGGGTACTGATGGATCATGCGGTTGATTCCATGTTACGGGCAATTACGAGTCCTTGATCGTACCCTTTGGCATCAGGGTGGCAATGGCCTGTCGCTGTACCTTGACCTTCATATCCTCGCCGAGTTCCAGCTCCACGAAGTTATCACCCACGCTGGTAATCCGGCCGAGCAGCCCTCCGCTGGTCACCACCTCATCGCCCTTGGCGAGCGCCTCGACCATTTGTTTATGTTCCTTGGCCTTCTTGCTCTGCGGACGGATCAGCAGAAAATAGAACACCACAAAAATAAAGATCAGTGGCAGAAAACTCACCAGCGGGTCCGCCGGTCCCTGAGTTGCAGCCTCTGCCCAGGCATCAGTAATGAAGAAACTCATGACGGTTGTTTCGCTCCCGTGTTGTGATTTGATTCAGTTTCTGAAGTCGCGCACCGGGAATAACGGCCGATCGTACCCCTGGTCCGCGGCGCGTTATTATGGCACAGCTTCCGGCGTTTCGCCCCGTTCCGCATAAAAATGCCTGACGAAGCCATCCAGAGACTGATTTCCGATGGCTGTGCGCAGGCCAGTCATGAGATCCTGGTAATAGCTCAGGTTGTGTATCGTGTTCAGGCGGGCTCCGAGGATTTCGCCACAGCGGTCCAGGTGGTGGAGGTAGGCCCGGCTGTAATGCCGGCAGGTGTAGCATCGACAATCCTCATCCAGCGGCCGGTCATCGCTTCGGTAGCGGCTGTTGCGGATACGGACAACCCCTGCTCGCACAAACAGGTGTCCGTTGCGGGCGTTGCGGGTGGGCAGAACGCAGTCGAACATGTCTACGCCAAGCTGAACGGCGGCGACGATATCCTCCGGCTTGCCGACTCCCATCAGGTATCGCGGCGCGTCGACCGGGATGTGCGGCATGATGCCCGCCAGTACATCATTGCGCTCCCGCACCGGCTCGCCGACCGACAAACCGCCGAGGGCATAGCCGTCGAAACCGGTTTCCAGGAGGCACGCCAGTGACTCCTCGCGCAACGCCCCGTACATGCCACCCTGGATGATGCCGAACAGTGCGGCCGGATTATCCCCGTGAGCGATCCGGCTGCGCCGCGCCCAGCGCAGCGAAAGCTCCATCGAGGCACGGGCTTGATGTTCCGTCGCGGGATAGGGCGTACACTCATCGAACACCATGACGATATCGGCGCCGAGCGCGCGTTGCACCTGCATGGATTCCTCCGGTCCCATGTAGACCCTGTCACCGTTCACCGGGGATCGGAAGGTCACGCCCTGTTCGGTGATCTCGCGCAGGCTGTCGAGACTATAGACCTGGAATCCCCCCGAATCGGTCAGTATTGGACCGTCCCAGTGCATGAACTCATGCAGCGTACCGAACCGGCTGATGACCTCGACACCCGGTCGCAGCATGAGGTGGAAGGTATTGCCGAGGATGATCTGTGCGCCGCTCTCACTTACCTCCTCCGGCGTCATCGCCTTGACCGTTCCATACGTACCGACCGGCATGAACGCCGGAGTGTCCACGACACCACGCTCGAAAAACAGGTGCCCGCGGCGCGCCCTGCCGTCCACACTGTCGAGTACAAAGTCCATCACCTCCACCGCATCGTCATGCGGCACCACATGCGCTGATATACATTGCGTCGCCGTAGCTGAAAAAACGATAGCCCGATTCGACTGCATGCCGGTAGGCACCCATTACGGTCTCGTAACCGGCGAAGGCGCAAACGAGCATCAGCAGGGTCGACTCCGGCAGATGAAAGTTCGTCAGCAGTGCGTCCACGCTCCTGAAACGGTAACCCGGTGTGATGAAAAGGCTGGTGTCACCGCAATAGGGGGAAGGATCGCCATTCCGGCATGCCGACTCGAGAGCACGCACGGCCGTTGTTCCCACCGCCACGACCCGGCCGCCACGCTTCCGGGTCTCGGCGATCATTCCGCAGGCGGTCGAATCGACCACGCAGTATTCATGGTGCATGACGTGCTCGCTGATATTCTCGACGCGGACAGGCTGGAAGGTGCCGGCGCCGACATGCAGGGTCACGCAGGTGTGATCGACCCCGCGTGCATCCAGACGTCGCATGATCTCTTCATCGAAGTGCAGCCCGGCTGTCGGCGCAGCGACCGCCCCCGGAACACGCGCATAAATGGTCTGGTAACGCTCCCTGTCAACCGGTTCATCCATTCTTTTTATATATGGCGGCAACGGCATGTGCCCCAGCCGCTCCAGCAGATCCGGCAGGCTGCAAACACCGGAAAATTCGACTTCGAACAAATCTTCAGCACGACCGGTGACCTGCGCGCGCAGGTCACCGTCGAGCAGCAGAATGGCGCCCTGGCGGAGCGTCCTGGCGGCGCGCAGGTGTACCAGGGCGCTGTGCGGGCCGGTAATGCGTTCCACCAGCATCTCCACCCTGCCGCCGGTTGGCTTGCGGCCATACAGACGCGCCGGGATCACCCGGGTGTCGTTGTACACCAGCAGGTCACCGGGTTCGAGCAACTCCGGCAGATCGGTAAACTGCCGATCATGCAAGCAGCCATTGCCGGGGTCGAGGCATAGCAGACGACTGGCACTGCGGGACGGGGCGGGGTGTGTGGCGATGAGTTGCCCGGGCAAATCATAGTGAAAATCGCTGCGCTGCATGGTGCGTGATGGTATCACACGGGTATAACAGACGGCTTGCCCGCTTGCGGGGATTGCTTATACTAGCGTCCTCATGCCGGGATGGCGGAACTGGTAGACGCGCCAGACTCAAAATCTGGTGAGGGCAACCTCGTGCGAGTTCGATTCTCGCTCCCGGCACCAAAAAACAGGTCTGGCAGGAATAACTTCTTGACAAACAATTTGCCAACAATAATGACAAATACCATCACGCCACCGGTTGTTTATCACGGCGAGCCTATCCGCTCGTCCGGCGTGATTTACTAGCAAGGATCAACCATGTCTGGAACACGCTTCACGCTGGAAGTTCAGCCCCGTATCCCGCACCAACTGAAACGCCTGGACGAACTCGCCAATAATCTGCTCTACAGCTGGGACCGGCAGGTGCGCAGGCTGTTCACCCGGCTCGATCAGGATCTCTGGGGTTCCTGTGGTCACAACCCCAAGACGTTCCTGCGACGGATCTCCCAGCAACGACTGAAGGAAGCCACCGATGACCGGGTATTCATGGAGGATTTCAACCGCATCCTTTCCTCCTACGACAGCTACCTGGAGCAGGGTACCCACCCCCTCATTCAGGGCTATCTCGATGCCGAGCAGGATCTGATCGCCTATTTCTGCGCCGAATTCGGCTTTCATGAAAGCCTGCCCATCTATTCCGGCGGCCTCGGCATCCTGGCGGGCGATTACTGCAAGGCAGCCAGCGATCTTGGCATCCCGTTTGTTGCGGTCGGGATACTTTACCGGCAGGGCTACTTCACCCAGACCATCGATGCACACGGCAATCAGCTCGCCCACTACCAGCCCACCGATTTCAGCGCGCTCCCGATAACCCAGGTCAAGGATGGCAGCGGCAAGCCGTTGCGCGTCGCGGTCAATCTGAACGGACGCAAGGTGCAGCTGCACGTCTGGCAGGCGAAAGCGGGCCATATCACCCTGTATCTGCTCGACAGCGATCTGGAAGAGAACCACGAGCACGACCGCATCATCACCCACCAGCTTTACGGTGGTGACAAGAACACGCGTATACAGCAGGAGATCGTCCTGGGTATCGGTGGCGTGCGTGCGTTGCGGGCGATCGGCATGCAGCCGACAGTGTGGCATATCAACGAGGGGCACTCCGCCTTCCAGATACTCGAACGCTGCCGCGAGTGTGTGCAGCAGGGTCAGGATTTCTCCACCGCCCTCGAGCTCGTAGCGGCAGGTACGGTATTCACCACACACACACCCGTCGCTGCTGGTCACGACATCTTCGATCACGGCCTGGTAAGCCACTATTTCGTGGATTACATACAGGAGCTGGGGATTGATATGCAGCGCCTTCTGGAACTGGGCGCCACGCCCGGCAACCCGGGCAACTTCAACCAGACCGCCTTCGCGCTGCGCGGTTCCAGGTACCATAACGGGGTAAGCCGCATTCACGGCAGCGTCGCCTCCGAGATGGAGGGCTATATCTGGCCGCAAGTACCGCATGCGGAGAATCCGATCGGTTATGTCACCAACGGCGTTCATCTGCCCACGTTTCTGGCACATGAATGGTCCAACCTCTACGACATGCGCTTCGGGCGCGCCTGGCGTGATGAACTGCTCAACAGCGAATACTGGGATCTGATCGATGAGATTCCCGACCACAGCTACTGGAGCCTGCGACAGTCCCTGAAAACCGATTTGCACGAGAACATCCTGCGGCGCGCGCTGCTGCAATTCAGGCGCAATGGCTGCAGTGAAGCGCTGATGGAACGCCTGACACGCTATCTCCTGCCGGGAGAATCCGATATCCTCACCATCGGATTCGCAAGGCGCTTTGCCACCTACAAGCGTGCAACCCTGCTGTTTTCAGACCCCCCTCGACTGAAGCGCCTGCTCAACAACCCGGAACAGCCGGTACTGCTGCTGTTTGCGGGCAAGGCGCACCCGCATGATGTGCCGGGCCAGGAACTGATACGCAAGATACATGAATTTTCACTCGACCCCGACTTCATCGGCAAGATCATCCTGCTGGAAGGCTACGACATGGCGCTGGCGCGCAAACTCCTCACCGGGGTCGATGTCTGGCTGAACACCCCCGAGTACCCCCTGGAGGCCAGTGGCACTTCCGGACAGAAGGCCGCAATGAACGGCGTCATAAACCTGAGCGTGCTCGATGGCTGGTGGGCCGAGGGCTACAACGGTGAAAACGGCTGGGCCATCACGCCGCACGCACCCAACTTCGAAGCCATTTATCGCAACCACGAGGAGGCCAACGACCTGCTCGACCTGCTCGAAAAACAGGTCATCCCGACATACTACGACCGCAACAGCCAGGGCTATTCGGAAAACTGGGTCAAGATGTCCAAGGCATCGATGAAATCCTGCATACCCAAGTTCAATGCGCAGCGCATGGTTCGCGACTATATTTACAAGTACTACGCGCCTGCCAGCTGTCAAAGCAGGTTGTACAGCGCCGACAATTTCCAAGGGGCAAGCGAACTCGCGCAATGGAAAGCATGTGTCGACCGCTCATGGCCCGCAGTTTCCCTGCGTCGCATCGACAACGCGGCGGCCTGCATCATGTCCGGCGACAGTCTCAACATCCGGGTGGCGGCGATACTGGGGGAGTTGACCGCGGAAGACGTCATTCTCGAATGCGTCATCGGTACCGAGAACGAACACGGACAATTCACGGAACACAAGCGCATACCCTTCGAATCCGCCGGAAATAATGACCGGGGCGAAGCAGTCTTCGAACTCAACCTTATTCCGCCGCTGTCAGGACTGCAGATCTACAAGTTGCGCATCTATCCATACCACCGGCTGCTATGCCACCCCTTCGAGACCGGGCATATCATCTGGCTGTAATTGCCGGCAGTGGGCGCGGCCTGTCTCAGTTTCGGCCGCGTCCGTAAAGCTGTATCAGCTGGCGCAGGCGCCCGGCGAGGTCGGCCGGCACCTGCTCCCAGTCAAACTGCCAGGTCCAGTTATTCACGGTCGTCCCGGGCATGTTCATGCGATGCTCACTGCCCAGTTCCAGGATATCCTGCATCGGCAGAATCGCCAGTCTGGCAACCGAGGCGAGCGCAGCGCGGATCAGCGGCCATGGTATTTGCTCCGGAGGATTGCCCAGGTAATCATTGACCGCACGGCGTTGCACTTCGTCACATCGCTGGTACCAGCCCAGCGTGGTGTCATTGTCGTGCGTGCCGGTGTAGACAACCGACCGGGGCACGTGATTATGCGGCAGGTAGGGATTATCCGCCCCGCCACCGAAGGCAAACTGGAGTATTTTCATTCCGGGCAGATCAAACCGGTCACGCAGCGCTTCGACCTCGGGGGTTATGGTGCCAAGATCCTCCGCGACCAGCGGGAGTTGCCCGCAGGTCTCCTGCAGCCGCGCTAACAAGGCTTCACCTGGCGCCGCCACCCAGCGGCCATGAATGGCCGTGTCGGCCGACGCGGGAATCTCCCAGTACTTTTCAAAACCACGAAAATGATCCAGCCGGAGGATATCGAACAACTCCAGCTGCGAGCGGAGCCGGTCCAGCCACCAGCGAAAGTCATCTTCCATGATCCGGTCCCAGCGATACAGCGGGTTCCCCCATCGCTGTCCCGTCGCCGAGAAATAATCGGGCGGCACACCGGCTACGACTTCCGGCCGGCCTGTCTCATCCAGGGAAAACAGGTCGCGGTGGGACCAGATATCGGCACTGTCGTGCGCGACAAAAATCGGGATATCGCCGAACAGCGCGATTCCATTTTGATGCGCATAGCCACGCAAGGCAGCCCACTGGGTGAAAAACGCGAACTGCTCGAAACATACCTGCTCACAGTCCCCGGCATGTTCGTCACGGAATGTCTGCAGTACAGCAGCATCCCGATCACGCAGCGGTTCGGGCCATTCCAGCCAGGAGGTCTCCCCCTGTGCATGCCTGATAGCCCGGAACAGGGCGTAATCATCCAGCCAGGTGGCATGCTGTTGCCTGAAATCGGCGTATGCCGCGCGGTCCCCTTCATGCGCGCGGTATTCAAAACCCGTCCTGGCCTGCTCGAGGGCGGTATCCGCAAGCCTCTGGTCCTGTTCCAGCCAGCCACGCGCGACCAGATCATCGGTACAGATCAGGTCCGCATTGCCAGCGTGCACGGACATGCATTGGTAGGGTGAACCGTCGTTGTGAATCGGACCCAGCGGCAGGGTCTGCCATACACTAAACCCGCACTGCCTGAGAAAATCGACAAAACGCCGGGACTTGTGCCCCAAACAGCCGCCGGACTGGCTGTCGGGCAATGACGTGGGGTGCAAAAGCAACCCGGCGCGGCGCTCTTTTAATGTCTTGTCCAAGGGAGGCGATCGGGTCTGTTCAGGCAGGCGGAAATTGCCGGGTATCGGGCGTACCGCCCACCGCTAACGAGCCGGCATGCCTGGCGGAATACACTGGATCAGCCGGCACATGGCGCTATGTACCATGCCAGCCGGCATACGAGACAGCAGCGGGCGCCGTGTCGGACGGAAACCACAGCCTGGCGCCGTTCAGCGCACAAAGTGGAACTCCTGGCCGAGCATTTCCGGCGTTACCAGCACCACGCCTCCGGGGCTGATATGAAACCGCGCCTTGTCCTCCTCGTGATTTTCGCCGATCACCATGCCGTCCGGGATCTCGCAACCCTTGTCGATAACAGCACGACTGATGCGGCAATTGCGTCCAATACGGACATTGGGAAGTACAACGACATCATCGAGCACGGTATAGGACTTGACCCTGACATTGGAGAAAAGCAACGAGTGGCGTACCGTGGCGCCAGAGATCAGGCAACCACCGGACACCATGGAGTCCACCGCCATGCCGCGCCGGTCATCGTCATCGAAAACGAATTTAGCCGGCGGTAACTGCTCCTGATAGGTCCATATTGGCCACTCCTCGTCGTAGAGATTGAGTTCCGGCAGAACACCGATCAACTCAAGATTGGCTTCCCAAAAAGCATCAATCGTACCGACGTCCCTCCAGTAGGCGGTCTGCCCGCTCTGTGATTCCCTGAACGGATAACTGAAAACACGGTACTTCTTTATCATGTTGGGAATGATATCGTGCCCGAAGTCGTGCGTGGAATGAGCCTCGTCCGCATCCTTTATCAGCTGTTCGTAAAGGAAATTCGTATTGAACACGTAGATTCCCATGGATGCCAGTGCCAAATCGGCCGATCCCGGCATCGGTTGCGCGGTTGACGGTTTTTCGCTGAAATCAAATACCCGTCCGTCTTCCTGTACAGACATAACGCCAAAGGCCCTGGCCTGTTCGAGCTGGACCTCGATGCAACCAACGGTCATGTCCGCCCCGCGCTCGACATGGTGAGCGATCATGGGACCGTAATCCATCTTGTAGACGTGGTCGCCTGCCAGGACCAGGACGTATTCCGGCTTGTGAGTTCGGATGATATCCAGGTTCTGGTACACGGCATCCGCCGTGCCGGCGTACCAGGACGGCTCGATGCGCTGCTGTGCGGGCAGCAGCTCGATGAACTCACCGAATTCACCGCGCAGAAAGCCCCATCCCTGCTGAATATGCTGGATGAGGGAATGCGCCTTGTACTGGGTGATCACGCCAATCATGCGTATCCCTGAATTCATACAGTTGGAAAGCGGGAAATCGATGATGCGGAATTTACCACCGAAAGGAACCGCTGGTTTGGCGCGCCACATGGTCATCTGCTGCAGGCGGGAACCACGCCCCCCGGCCAGCACCAGCGCCAGTGTGTTACGCGTCAAACGGCTGACAAATCGGTGAGTCTGATTCATGGGCGGTACATTATCTGTCTGATCGGTGATTTCAAGAATGAGCCTTTACGGGATTAATGATCCAATAAACGGCGATATTGTATGGGTAACCACATTGCCTGTATAGTTGCGCGGCACTCTTCACGAGCATTAATTCTGGATACGTGGCCCATCCTCAGCCGTAACCATATACCGCCACCCGATGCAGCAACAAAATCCGGACATAAAGCCTCATCCCGGCGTTTCCAAAGAGATTCAACGTCTGCTGGATGCACGACACCCTGATCCGTTCAGCTTGTTGGGGCGCCATGTATCCAAAAGCCGGGAAACGATCCGCGTCATCATGCCACGCGCGGCCTGGGTGCGCATCGTGGAGACCGGGGTATCCCTGAGTCGCATCGACAATACAGCCCTGTTCGAGTGGCATGGACAGGCTGGCAGCCTGCCGGAACGTTACCGGCTCATATGGCAGGACGGCTACGGGGTGGAGCATGTCGTCTATGATCCCTACTGTTTCCCGCCGCAGCTATCGGACTTCGATATACACCTGTTTGGAGAAGGCAAACACTGGCACATTTACCGTATTCTGGGAGCCCACCACAAACAGAATGACGGCATCGATGGCGTACTGTTCGCCGTCTGGGCCCCTTCAGCGGAACGCGTCAGCGTCGTTGGTGATTTCAATGGCTGGGACGGGCGCACTCATCCCATGCGAGCACGCGGCAGCAGCGGAATATGGGAACTGTTCATCCCCGGTCTGGACAGCGGCCAACCTTACAAGTACGAAATTCGCAGTCGGGATGACGGGAAACTCCTATTAAAAACAGATCCCTATGGGCAGCACTTTGAACTGCGTCCTGATACCGCCTCGCTTATACCCAGAGAGTTCGCCTTTGAATGGAATGATGGGCCATGGCTGGAAAGCAGAGGCAGGAGTGACTGGCGGCACAATCCAGTCTGCATCTACGAAGTTCATCTGGGCTCCTGGAGGCGCGATGAGCACGGTCGTTTCCTGAATTACCGGGCCCTGGCACGGGATCTGGTCGACTATATCAGGCAAACCGGGTTTACCCATATCGAGCTGTTACCCATCACTGAACATCCCCTCGATGCCTCCTGGGGCTACCAGACGACGGGGTATTTCGCCCCAACCAGCCGATTCGGCAGCCCGGACGATTTCCGCTACTTCGTTGACCTCTGCCACCGCAACGGCATCGGCGTCCTGCTGGACTGGGTCCCGGCTCACTTCCCCAGGGACAGCTTTGGACTCGCCCGGTTCGACGGCACGGCCCTGTACGAGCACCAGGATCCGCGCCGCGGAGAGCATGCCGACTGGGGCACGCTGATCTACAACTATGGTCGAAACGAGGTCAGCAACTTCCTGCTGTCAAGCGCCATCTACTGGATGGAGGAATTTCATCTCGACGGCCTGCGTGTCGATGCGGTTGCCTCCATGCTGTATCACGACTATTCGCGGGATAACGATCAGTGGTTGCCGAACATCTACGGCGGGCGGGAGAATCTCGAGGCTGTCAGTTTCCTGCGCGAACTGAACACGGTCACCCACAGCGCCTATCCAGGCACGGTCATCATCGCCGAGGAATCAACCGCCTGGCCGGGCGTCAGCCGGCCGGTAAACCTGGGAGGACTGGGTTTCAGTATGAAGTGGAACCTGGGCTGGATGCATGATTCGCTGAACTACATGCAGCATGATCCGGTACACCGGAAATATCACCACAATGACCTGACCTTCGGCCTCCTGTACGCGTTTACGGAGAATTTCGTTCTGCCCTTCTCGCACGACGAAGTGGTGCATGGCAAACAGTCGATGCTCTACAAGCAGTCGGGCGACGACTGGCAGCAATTCGCCAACCTGCGCCTGCTCTACACCTACATGTACACATCCCCGGGGAAGAAACTGCTGTTCATGGGGAACGAGATCGCCCAGGACCGCGAGTGGAATTTTGATACCAGCATTGAGTGGGACCTGCTGGATTACGAATATCACCGTGGTGTACAGAAACTGGTCAGTGACCTGAACCGGCTCTATCGGGAAATTCCCGCGATGCACCGCTTCGACTTTGACTCGGAAGGGTTTGACTGGATCGACTGCAATGCGGCAGAACAATCCACGCTGAGTTACATCCGCCGGGATGGCGAGGATTTTATCGTCGTTGCTCTCAATTTCACCCCCGTGCCGCGCCATCACTACCGTATCGGGGTACCTGCCTCAGGCGAATACCGTGAACGGTTCAATTCCGATTCGGGTTATTACGGTGGCTCTGACCTGGGCAACCGCGGCCTGGTAGAGGCGGAATCCGTGCCCTGGGATGGTCAACCCTATTCCATCGCGCTGACCCTCCCCCCGCTGGCAGGCGTCGTCCTGCAGCACGGAAAGACGCCCTGAACCACCCTGACCCGGACGGGAAATGCCGGGTTGCTGGCGAAGGCGGCCATTCAGGCTAGACTATTTACCCATGGGCATAACACGTAAACCCGCCGTTGCAGGGTCCTTCTACCCCTCCAACCCTGACCGGTTGCGCGCCATGCTGGGAGATTTCCTCGAGCATGCCCGCACCGACCAGCCGGCGCCCAGAGCCATGATCGTGCCGCATGCCGGCTATATCTATTCAGGCCAGATTGCCGCATCGGGCTATGCGCGCCTGCTGAATTCACCCGGCGCCTATACGCGCGTCGTGCTGCTCGGTCCGGCCCACCGCGTAGCGATTTCCGGTCTGGCGGCAACCGGCGCCACCGCCTTTGCCACGCCACTCGGGGAGGTGCCCGTCGATCAGGCGGCTATCAGCCGGCTTTCCGAATTACCCCAGGTGCGCATCCTGGACGAGGCGCAACGCCTCGAACACAGCCTGGAGGTGCACCTGCCGTTTCTTCAGGTCACACTCGGAAACTTCTCTCTGATACCGCTGGTTGTGGGGGATGCCACCGCCGAAGATGTTTGCGAGGTGCTGGAACTGGAAGCACAGGTCCCCGGCACCCTGCTCGTCATCAGCTCCGACCTGAGTCATTATCACGATTACGCAACCGCCACACGCATGGATAAGGACACATCACGCCATATCGAGGCGCTTGATCATGCCGGGATCGGGTTCGGGCAGGCCTGCGGCCGTAACCCTGTCAGCGGCCTGCTGCTCTATGCGCGACGCCATGCCCTGACGGCCGAGACCATTGACCTTCGCAACTCGGGAGACACCGCCGGTCCGCGTGACCAGGTCGTAGGCTATGGCGCCTATGTCTTCAACTGATGACCGACGGGAGTTCACGGCAGGCGAGCGGGAAATACTCCTGCGCATCGCCTATCAATCCATCCGTTCAGGACTGGAAGCCAGTCAACCAGCCGCCATCAGCAACGACGGCGTTCCTGCCAGACTGTCAGCCAGACGGGCAAGCTTCGTCACGCTGCATGCAGACGAAAAACTGCGCGGCTGCATCGGCTCGCTTGAGCCCCGAACGAGCCTGGCCGAGGACGTCAGTTTCAATGCCTATGCCGCCGCCTTCAGGGACACACGCTTCCAGCCGTTGCAGGCCAATGAGATTGACATACTATCTCTTGATATTTCCGTATTAAGCAGACCGGAGATGCTTGATTTCGACTCCGAGTCGTCCCTGCTTGGAATAGTCAGACCGGGTGTCGATGGACTGATACTGCAGGAACATGACTTCAGGAGCACGTTTCTGCCCTCCGTGTGGGAATCGTTGCCGGACCCGGCACACTTCCTGGGTCATCTCAAACTCAAGGCAGGTCTCGCCACCGACTACTGGTCGGCATCGATCAGGGTATGGCGCTATACCACGGAATCTTTTGGGACGAGCGTTCCCGCGATACGGACAAATAACCGGGATTAACGGGTGGAGATGCTGAAATAGGCGAAAACAAGCGTCAACAGCAACGTCGCCAGCAGGAACGTCCGTAACGACTGGCCTTGCCGGCTGTTCGGGCCGTGCGGGTTAAGTGACATATCGTCCATGAGATGATATTTGAAGAATTCGGCATCACTGTCATTTTGACGCCTGTCGGGTTGTTTTCGTCTCTCTTCCCGGACAGGCTGCGGGTTTTTCTCCCGCGTCTGCCGTCGCTGGCCGGTGCGTTCATCAACTTTCATACGCGCCACCACCAGCCTCTGGTAATCCTCCCAGCTGGAAAGCTGCAGGAGTTCCTTCGGAAACAGCTCCGGGTAATCCCTCGCCGGTTGCCACCTGACGCGATCCGGGCTCAGTTCATCTTTCAGCCGTATGCGCCCGAGCAGAATGTATCGTGCTATGTGCTCATCCGTGAATGGACCGCGTACGGTTCCATTGCGGCGTGCATACCACTGGCTGTCATTATCCGAAATCGTCATGAGAGTCGACTGCCTGCTCCGCAGTCTTCCAGTTCAATCCTTCAGCCATTCTTCCATGCGAGCGCGCAGGCGAATCAGCGCCTGGCCATGGATCTGGCACACCCGTGATTCACTCACACCCAGTATCTCGCCAATTTCACGCAGGTTGAGTTCTTCATCATAATAGAGAGCCATAACCAGACGCTCGCGTTCCGGCAAACCCTTGATCGCCCTGGCCAACCCCTGCTTGAAATCATCGTTCTGCAGGTTCTCAAACGGCTGGTTCGTCTGGCGATCGGGCGCCACAAACCCCTCCTCGCCCAGGGTGCCGGGGTCCTCGAAGCTGAAGATTCGGCAGCCGGTCGCATCCTGGAGAATCTTGTGGTATTCGTCCAGACCGATCCCCATCGCCTGCGCCACTTCAACATCGCGTGCATCGCGGCCCTTCTCATTTTCAATCCTGCGAACCGCTTCGGCGACCTCGCGGGCCTTGCGATGCACAGACCGGGGCGTCCAGTCGGTTCTGCGGATTTCATCAAGCATGGCCCCGCGTATCCTGATGCCCGCATAAGTCTCGAAACTGGCCCCCTGTTCCGGATCAAAGTTTCTGGATGCCTCGATCAGGCCGATCATGCCGGCCTGTATCAGATCATCCGCCTGCACACTCGGGGGTAGCCGGCTGAGCAGGTGAAAGGCAATGCGTTTGACCAGCGGTTCGTGCAGCGTGACCAGATCGTTCGTGCGTTGCAATTTCATTTCAACGGTGAGCGTATTACCTTTCATGACGTTACCTCCATATCGACGTTGTTTTGGTGAAGCAAGCGTTCTATGAAAAATTCAAGATGACCACGCGGAAAATTCTGACGCGGCCAGCCACCTACCCGCCTGGCCAGATTTCTCAGCGCCATGGCGGAACGGCTGCGGGGAAAGGCATCGATAACCGCCTGATGTTGCAAGACCGCCCGACGCAGCGAATCGTCACCGGGAACAAATCCGGCATAGGAAACAAGCACATCATGCTGATCGACAAGCAGATTGAGCAGCCTGGCAAATATCTCATCGCCTTCCCTGGCGGACTGAACCCTGTTTGCAACGACATGAAAGCGGGCAACACCATATCCTGTCTGCAACCGGTTGATAAGGCCGATAGCACACCTCAGCGAGGCCGGTTCGTTGTCTATGACGACAAGAACCTCGCTGGATGCGGCGCAGAAACTCGCGACGCATTCCGATATACCGGTTGATGTATCGATGACCAGGGTATCGATGCGGTGTTTAAGTTCGCTGAATACGCGGACTATACCGGCACATTCGGCTGTTCCCAGTTCGGTCAATTGCCTGATGCCGCAAGCAGCCGGCACGATCATGAGATCTCCCGGCCCATTGATAATGATGTCTTCAATTTGCAGTTCACCACGCAGGACATTCAGCAGACTGGATCTGGCATACAAACCCAGCAGATCATCCACATTCGCCATGCCAAGGTCGGCATCGAGCAGCATGACACGACCGCCATCCCTTGCCAGCCCGAGAGCGAGATTGACGGCGATGCTGGTTTTCCCGACGCCACCTTTCCCGCCTGCGACGGCGACGGTCCTGACCGGTCCGTGACCGCTTGCTGTCTGCGGACTGCGCCGCAATCCGAGCTTGACGTCTGAAACCAGCATGAAATTCACCCCTTGTCAGCACAGAATTTGAAATCCTCTTGCTGTGTCATATTGCAACAAGCATACCAACTCTTGAAATTACCGATGAGAGGCGACAGATAAAGGCATATATCATTGTTTAATAAATAAATATTAAATAACGGGATCTCGGCCTGAAAACCGCGACATGTGTCACATTTTTGACTTACCTACCGGATTTACAGTGCATTGCGCCATGAAAACCATCACATAGGGCGCGATTCGCCATATGATCGATACGCCATACCGTATCCGGGGACAAGGCCGGTAGCTCTGGATTAAAGCGAGGTGGTAAATGGATTCCACAGCCGCATGCAGCGCTGGTCGCACCGGCGATGGCCGGACACAACCCGGGGAAGCGGTCATCAACTACCTAAGTGTGGAACGCGGATGATCTTGCCAGCCAGCTGGCAAAGTGCTTGTCAGGTAACGGATGGCTGACATGGAAGCCCTGGGCAGAATCACAGCCCAGGCTACTCAGCATATCCCAGGCCTTGTCGCTTTCAACACCCTCTGCAACAACCTTGTAGCCGAGGTTGTGTCCCAGATCGATAATCGAGCGCACGATGGCGATATCCTGATTGTCGAATGCGACATCGATGATGAACGACTGGTCTATTTTCAGTGTGTGGATTGGAAGCCGTTTCAGATAAGCCAGGGATGAATAGCCCGTACCGAAATCGTCAATCGCAATGCTTACGCCGAAGTCGCTAAGCCTGGCCAGCACATCTGCAGCCCGTTCAAGATCAAGCATGAGGGTTGCTTCGGTAATTTCGATTTCGAGACAATCTCCGCTCATGCCTGCTTCCTCCAGGCACCATTTGATCTTGTCCACCAGACGCGGACCCTGGAAGGATCGCGCAGAGACATTGACAGAAACCGGCACCATGGCGCCGTTGCAGATCCATTGTTTGCATTGCTTCAGCGCCGTGACCAGTACCCAGTCTGTTATCGGTGAAATCATCCCGAGTTGCTCGGCAACGGGAATAATACGCTTGGGGTAAACAGTTCCCTCCAGGGGATGCTGCCAGCGCAGCAATGCCTCTGCTCCGGTAATCCGCGAAGTCAGCAGATCCACCTGTGGCTGGTAGTGCAGCACAAACTCATTGTTATCGAGCGCGCTCCTGATCTGGCCCGAGTAGCGCAGCTGCTCAGCCGGACTGACATCGCTTACCGGATCGAAAAACTGGAAGGGCAGACTGTTCCGCTTGGCGCGATACATCGCACTTTCCGCATTGGTAAGCAGTGATTGCTGGTTAGTTCCGTGATCGGGAAAACAGGCGGCGCCCATGGTGATACTGACGCAGAGCTGCTTGTCCGAACAGGAGAATGGCGAATCGAAGCAGTCAAGCACCTGGTTGATGACCCGTTCCGAGGCTGTTCTGGCGTCATTAACACCCGAGAGCAGGATACCGAACTGGTCACCACCGAGACGGGCGAGCGAGTCCGACGCGCGTACGACCGATCTGAGTCGCTCGGCAATTTCCTGCAGCAGCAGGTCGCCGATGTCACGACCCAGTGTATCGTTGTACATCTTGAAATGGTTGATATCGAGAGATATCACGGCGACCTGGGAGCCCGGCACCCGTCGTGACGACGCCAGCGCCATATTCAGGTGATCGGCCCAGAGGGTTCGGTTGGGCAATTGCGTGAGATTGTCCGTTGTGCTCAGCTGCTCAAGCAGCTTGCGCTCACAGATTACGTGGTTGATATCCTCAAGCAGACAGTGGACCCGAACCGGGCGGCCACGGTAGTCAAGGGATGGGTACAGCGCCAGTCGGTACCAGTGTTCGGGGGCGCCCGCCAGCGAGATCCGTACTTCACGTGCAGTTGTGTTGCCGTTGACCGCTTCCTGCCATGTGGTAAGCAGTAACTGCTGGTCTTCGGCACAGGTGCTCTTGAGAAACGGAAACGGCGCATCAAGTCCATCCGGATAATGGGCGTGTAACGGGTAGTTGCCGTAGTGAATCCGGTTGCTCTTGATATCCACGCTCCAGATCAGTTGCGGAATCTCGGAGAGCAGGTTCTCGATATGTGCGCGTTCCCGGCATACGTGAGCCACCTCGCCACGGGCCTCGTTCAGCGCGGCGTTCCAGTAGCCTTCGGATATCAGACCTATATCACGCAACGACAACTTCATGAGCACGCCCTGCAAGCGTTCCCGATCTGCGGTTGCGATATCCTGTTCAGTCATAAGGTCACGCAGAAATTCCATAAACATCAGATATGCGCCGGTTACCCAGACAGGTTTAATACCTCTTGCATACCGTTGTTCACCCGCACGAACCAATTCAGCCTCGCGTTTTCCCTCATCATGGACAGAAAACATATCGAGCATGAATGCGAGTTCCTCACGTATCGTTTCATTGACATCACCGCCATCGCGCTCGTCCGCATAGAGCAAATCCGCGATGTCGGGATTATCGAAGAGGTAGTTGTAATGAACTTCCGCGAATCTTGCCGTGCCCGCCGCAACAACTTGCCGGTATTGGTCCAGATACGACAGCTCGTCATGGGAAATATGCAGGACATATTTATATTCCCGCGCATCGAGGTCTGATCTGGATTGCTGTTCAGCGCCAGCAAGACCCGGCTTTCCGCCCCCCCGTCGACTGTCTTTGTTTTTCTCCGCCATCCGGTTTGGTGTTGATTTATTGTTGATGCCGCTTAACTGGCGCTTTAATCCAAAAATTCACGCGGCCAGAAAGCCGCATGCCCCCGATGTTTTATGCCACCACGGCCAGACCTGCCGTGTCACAGCATGCAGCTAGACCTGCTTGAGTTTATAAGGATGCAATGGAATACAAGTCCCATTAATTATTATTCTGTATGTTCCGGAATTTATCACAGCATGGGAAGCGTATAAAGCCAATTCCACAGCCGCATGTGAAGGAATCAGGCAAGTAGCGATTCCAGTGGCGAAATCAAATTGAAAAGACAGAGTTATGACGCGTGAGTGTGCCGTTGCAACCCGTATTTGCGTAATTTCTCCACCAGGGTGGTGCGTCGCATGCCCAGACGTTTTGCCGCATGCGCGACCACTCCGCCGGTATCATGCAGGGCCTGCTTGATGTAATTGATTTCCAGGGCACTGAGATGTTCCTTGAGATTCATACCATCGCGAGGCAGTCGTGGATCGAGATCTTCCGATGTGACCGGAGAGCCGACCAGCATTTCCGCCATCAATTCCATATCGAGCCTCTCGTCAAGCCGGAACTTTTCCGGCAGATCGCCGGCTTCCACTATTCCGTAGGGATGCAGTATGGCCAGGCGTTCAATCAGATTTGCCAGCTCACGGACATTTCCCGGCCAGGAATACTGACAGAGTGCGTAGATAGCGCCGGGCGACAACCTGACCGAACCCCGTCTTTCATGCTCGATGCGACGCACCAGTTCATTGATGAGCAGCGGGATATCCTCCAGGCGATCGCGCAGTGGCGGCATTTCAATCGGGAAGACGTTCAGGCGATAGTACAGGTCTTCGCGAAATCCGCCTTCCTGAATGGCCGTCTCCAGATCGCGGTGTGTTGCCGCGATTATCCTTACATTGGTCGTGAGACTTGCGTTGGAGCCCACCCGTTCAAACGTTCTCTCCTGCAGCACCCTCAGAATCTTGACCTGCATGGCAAGACTCATATCGCCGATCTCATCAAGAAACAGCGTACCGCCTTCGGCCATTTCAAAACGGCCTTCACGTGAACTTATCGCGCCGGTGAAAGCGCCTTTCTCGTGACCAAAGAGTTCCGATTCGAGCAAATCGGCCGGGATGGCGCCGCAATTCACGGGCACAAACGGTTTGCCGCGTCGCGCCGAGTGATAATGCAGATTCCTCGCGACGACCTCCTTGCCTGTACCGGACTCACCGAGGATAAGTACATTCGCCTCGCTGTCCGCAACCTGTTCAACCATTTTTCTGACATGCTGAATTGCGCGGCTGCTCCCTACCAGACTGCGGAAGAGATCAACCGGGCGATACGCCTCTTCTGACTCGCGATACGATTCGGAATACACTTCCGCCTGATGCATTGCGTTCGTCAGCTGCGCGTAATTGGGTGGTATATCAAGCCGCCCGAGGATGCACGAGCCTGAGTCAATCGAAACAGTCGGCTCCTTGCCTTTCCTGCTCAGTAAATAGACGGGGATATGCTCGTCGTAGTCATGGATATGATTGAGCAGTTCACCCAGCGGGTTATCCACCTTGCAGGAACCCACCATCACAGCCAGTATCCGGGGAGCACTCTCGATGGACTGCTTCCAGAGCGCGCAGTCCTGAACGACGATTGGCGAATAATTGATGAATCTGAGGATTGCGGACAATTCCTTCGCGTTCTCCGGGTCAGCCTCAATTATCAAGACCTTGGGATCATTTAGCATTTGTTTTACCTGAGGAACTTAGCCGCCCATCTGATTATTCTTAACAACCAGGTCAATGTAATGCTGACTACACCTGTTCACCGTCCATGATAGTGGCCAACCCCAACAATAGTCAAAATACCGACATGCCGTGCAAGGGTTCGAAACTTTTGAATATCAATCACATACACAATGTGCGATGATTGCTTTTGTCACTCGCCCTGGCGCGTCTGAAGCATTATATCAGTCCGGACAAAAAATACTCCCTCAACTTAATCATTTATTTGGCGGCCCTCGGTAAGGCAAGGGTGGGCCTGATTTCAGGAACAGCAACCCGTGGGGAAATCCGACTGTTTCGTCTTGTGTTTCAGTTGGCATGCGCCCCTCACGCGTATCACAAGCCAGTAAATGTCCTCTCCTGCCTTCTCCCGCATACGGCCATGCTTTCGCAAGCCAAGGACGGTCGCACGGGATGGTACGTGACAAATCCCGTGATATCAGGCCCATGGAGCCATAATTAAAGGAAGAAAAAAACGCGGTTTGCGAATACCCCTCCCTAACTACATGACCATCATGATGAAAAACACCCTGCTACCGGACTGCCACTTTGTGCGTATCGCCACAAAATTTCATTAAACCCGGAGGCTCAACAGGCGATAACCTTCATGTGTCAGGGACGATCAAACAATAACTGAAATCAAACACGAGATTCTGAAAATAGCCTGGACACATTATGCTCAACAAGTTGCCCAAGTCCCCGGACATCGACGATCACCGCATCAATATCATACGCACACAACTGGATGAAGATGCCTATATTGTGAACAGCCGTCAAATTGCAGACAAGATTATCGATATCGAACTTGCGCTTTCCATGCCCAAGAACCGCCGACTCACTGGACAGCTCTCCTGATCCGTTACAACGGGCAACGCACCTTACTAATATGACAGACCCCTATTTTCACCGGGGTTGACATTCATATGGAAGTAAAGTCAGTTTCGATGCTAGAATTTCCCCGTCGAATGATTTCTTGTCCGGTTTTTACTGAATCAACGGGGCGGTAGCTCAGCTGGGAGAGCGTCGCGTTCGCAATGCGAAGGTCGGGAGTTCGATCCTCCTCCGCTCCACCAAATAAAAACTGAAAATACAGCATTTTGTAAGCCTGCCACCGCGCAGGCTTTTTAACGTTTGGCTTTCGTGGTACTGCCGTGGTACCGCTGCCACACTATAATCCCGCCCTGCACACCTCCACGGGATCACGGGATACCACAATGCAATCGGGATGACTGGGCGCGACGGATGCTCACGGAATGGGGAACGGCCACGGAACGTATGCTGTGCAGTTCCAGCCTCGGCTATCCGAAGTCATCACACATTGCCACCCTGATCGAAACTGGCACCTCAATCTGTTCTGGCTATCGCAACACACGCGCCGTCAGGGAATACCGTTACACCTCCGCCGCCTCGATCGCCTTGTGGCGGCGCTCCCGGACAACCAGCGTGCCATCTGTACCTGGCGCTGTGTCGAGGGCTGGACGCTGCCCCGGATCGCCGATCAGGTGAACATCACGGTGGACCGGATCCGCTGGTAACTACCGAAGATTCACCGTGCCATTGACGCGATCTGGGACCGGGTGCAAGGGTGGCCATACAAGCCATATGACCACGCCCATGATCGCCGCGCCTGCGGTCACCCGGGCTGTCAGTGCATTCGATCTTGCTGCGATGTGCAGAATAAGAAATTCCCCTATTCGCATGAATTGGGTGATGGCCTATTTTCTCGACCAGTCCGCTGATTCCGGTATACCCTCCAGTACTCCTCCCTGGACGCGTGCCGAGTCTTCTTCAATACAGCTTTCCCGACGCTCCGGTATGATCTGCTCCACATTCAGAAAAATGATGTGCGGACGATACATCAATCATATCTGAAAACGGAGTCAATCCATGTGGCTACCTGAAAAATTCTATGAGATGTTGCCATATCTGTACTGTACTGGCGGAATAATTGCGATTAGTACTATAGATACGCCACTTGGTTATGCTTCTGGATTTCTACTTATTTTTACAGGTGGCATCATTTTCATGATGAGAAGGGACTACCGGCAAGATAGGATTAACAAGAAAAATTAGTATAACCAGCAGATCGCCCTCTGATTTTAATCGGCGACCTTCAGGACGCCGGTTTATTTTTGACATCAGTTCAGCGCAATCCGGAAATAAAGTCCAAGCAACTAAGCTCTTTCACCTCGATATCATTCACGCGCCTGGTGGGCAACGTCCGGCGCTCTGTTGTTATCAATTCACCATCCTGAGTGTGTAGTGGGAACTGAGTGACTGGTAGGTACTGGCGTCGGTGGTCATTTCTTTTCTCGACCATTGTTATCTCGCCGAAATCTGGCTTGTTGTTGATTATTGACCCATTGATATTTATAGCCAGTGCCGGTGTTTTCTGCAACAAGAAACCCCGACGTGTGGTCGGGGTTTGGTCGATTGACGCCGGGTGCTAACTACCTTATCCCAACAAGTGGGCGGCGGGCTTATTTCCCGAAGGTTTTGTATTCGCCCACACCCGGCAGGATTTCAGGATAGATCGCCGGTCACACACTGTATATTGTCCATTTGTACAATATAAAAAGCCCGCACGGTGGCGAGGTCGGTAGGAAGCAAGGATCCATCATTATTCGAACAATTCAATACGCTCCTTTTCCCACCAAATATCAGTAAAGGCGGCGCTGTTCATTTTGAATACGCAAAATATCCAGAGTCATTTTGTATTGAATCTTTTATAAACGTCATTATTAGCCCATGTTTCTGCTCTGAACGGTGTTAGACGTTTTTCAAAGTGATGGAATAAGAACTGTTCCACACAGAAAGCTTTCCTTGCTCTACGCTGCATCTCAGACCTGATGCGGCCGATGTGTAGCTTTTCATTTGCCTTTACGCCGATTGGAAGAAACGTGCGTAACCCGTCGCTTTCTCGTTTTTAACAGTCAACGAGATATTCGAGCATGCTTATATAATCATCCTTCACTTGTAGCTGATTCCTGAGTGACTCGATTTCCGCTTGCAGCTCGGCTATGCGTTTGGAGTCCACCATCACTTCGCACTCACCAGACGCGCCACGGCTTCCGCCTTGTTCTCCGGCGCCAGGTGACTGTAGCGTAGCGTCATCTTGATATCGGCATGACCTGGCAACTCGCGCACGGTATTGAGATCCACGCCTGCCATGACCAGCTTGCTGGCGAAATGGAGGCGGGCGTCATGGAGTCGGAAGTCGGTTATCCTTGCCGCCGCCATCAATGTGGCCCATGATTTTTTTATGCCTGTCATGGGTGCGCCATCCTTGCCCGGAAACAACAGGCCGTCAGCCTTCGCCCGGATACGGATCACGCTCATTGCCTCATCGTTTAACGGGATGTGCAGTACCTTGGAAGCCTTGGCATAGGCAGCCCGCACAGTGACGATGCGCCGCTCCAGGTACACATCCTTACCCTATAGCTGGAATAACTCACCGCGTAGAAGTCCGGTGTTCATGACGAGCTGTGTCATGCCCCGCAAATAGTCGGGAGCCTTGCTGAGTGCCTTTCTGGGCCGCTTCTCTTCCTGAGCGGATAAACCACCACGCGTACCCGGTTCTCATCTTCCGCCTTGACGCGCTTCACACCGGCAATTGTGTTGACCTTAATGAGTCCCCACTCGACCGCCTTGCTCAAACAGGCTTTCAGGGTATCAGCGTCGCGGTTGACCGTGGATCCGGTGCGGCCTTTCTTCAATCGTTGCGCCCTCCAATTCTCGATGTTCCAGGCGGTAATCCTGTCGAGCCGGGTCTCTCCGAATTCCTTGAGAACTACCCGCAGGCGATGCAATGACAGTATCTCGCTTTTGTGGGGGCAGCAACCCATCTGCCGTAATCGCCCTCCTCCCCGACGAATTCTTCCAGCGTCGGCATCTTGACGGACTGCTGTGCGGCTTTCTTGGCCGCCTGCGGGTCTTCGACCGGCTTCGCCGTCCTTGCCGATGCCAGTTGATCCGTGGCGGCATTCCGCGCCTACTTTACCGTCAGCACACCATAGCGCCCGAGGGAATAGCGCCGCCGCCCCCCCCGTCGTGAGTGCGGTAGACCACGGAAAAGGTTTTCACGCCGGATGGCATGACGCGGACCCGGAAGCCGGGAAACTCGGTGTCGGTGACTTCGTATTGAGCGGCCTCCGGCTGGAGTCCGGTGACAAGCTTTGTGGTAATCTTTGCGTGCCGCGGTCCCAGCTGTGACCTCCCGTTGCGTGCTGTAATGGTGGCCTGACTAGCCGTGGTACCGCAGTGGGTACCACAGAACAAAACATATTACAGGGAGAGAATAGGCAGGGAAACAGCAGAAATATTCAGATGGTACAGAGAGTTATGCCATTTTTATGGTGGATAATCAGGCACTTGGAAAGCCTGAAAAACCCTTCCGCAATGCGAAGGTCGGAAGTTCGGTCCTCCTCCGCTCCACCAACAAGTGCTGGCCAGACTCCATCTGGCCTTTTGATTTATATCGATATCAGGTCCCGGTAGCTCAGTCGGATAGAGCAAGCGCCTCCTAAGCGCTAGGTCGGAGGTTCGATTCCTCTCCGGGACGCCATATCATCGGGATTTCAGCGCACACAGACCCCTGATCTTCGATACATCCACAGGCAAGACGGGATGGGAACCTTTGCCTGCAACCGACGTCTGCACCAGTCAGCCGTTCCAATGCAGCACTCTACCAAGCTGGCCATGGTCAAAGATTGTTTGAGTTGCTATCGTTCTCTCCTGATAAGGTCATTTGTCCATTTTGTTCACATTTGCCGTTATGCTGAATCGTTCATATCGAATCAAACTTACTCTTTTATTCTGTGCATTGATCGCAGGCATCTCCGGCTGCGGGATTCTCGGCGATTCCCGTGAGCAGTCGACTGACGCCGCGGCATTGCCGCATCAGGTCAAGGTCTTCTTTGCGACCGACCGCGCACCGGATGCCGAAGACAGCGCCTATTACGGTGTGAATCGCGGCGATATGAGCTACGGTATCACCGAGGTCGGAATACCCCCGGGCCATGTCATGGGCCGACAGGAGGAACCGTCCCTGCTCAAGCTCGAATCCACCGCCGATGAAAACAAACACATCAAGGTGCGCAATGTCACCACCCTGACACGGGATGACTTTCTCAAGCGACTATCCGAGGCGGTAGCCGAGTCTCCCGATGGCAAAATCAGTATATTCGTGCCTGGATACAACACCGAGTTTCTCGAGACAAGTCGAGTCGTGGCGCAGTTTGCCAATGACCTGAAATTTTCAGGTCCGGTCGTTATATTCAGCTGGCCATCGCAAGGCAGCCTGACAGGCTACACCGTGGACGAAACAAACGCGGAATGGGCACAGGCCGATTTTGTCCAGTTGCTTACGACGCTGCTCGAAACCATCCAGGCACAGAACATCTACCTTGTTGGTCACAGCATGGGCAACCGAATCATCGGTCGGGCCATGACAGCGCTTGCCAGCGACCGTCCGGATGGGGATCTCATCGTATTCCGGGAGATCGTCATGATCGCACCGGACATCGATGCCGATGTTTTCCGCCTGGATATGGCCCCGCGCCTCGCACGCACCGGGATTCATGTAACAGTCTATGCCTCGTCGAACGATCGCGCCCTGATGGCCTCCAAGGCCTTTCACGGCTATCCGCGTGCGGGGGAAACCGGAGAAGGGCTTGTGGTAGTCAGCGGAGTCGAGACAGTAGACGCAAGCGATGTCTCCGGTGGCCTGCTGGGGCATTCCTACTTTGCCGAGGACAGGCGCATTATGGAAGATATTTTTGCGCTTTTGCAGACCGGACAGCGCGCCGATGATCGTTTTGGCCTCAAGCCACTGGAATCCAATGGGGTACGCTACTGGACTTTCCGGAAATAACCCGGGTCACCGGCGAAACACCAGCCTGGCAACCCGATTGCTCAAGCGTATGCCGCCATTTCACCTCGCCATCAAGGTAACCGATATCGCGACGGCGCGTAATTTCTACACGGGTTTGCTGGGCTGCCCGGAGGGACGCAGTTCCAGCACCTGGGTGGATTTCAATTTCTATGGACATCAACTGGTCTGCCATCTTGCTCCCCCGGACCAGAATCGAGATTGCGCCGGGTCAAACAGCAATCCGGTTGACGGGCATGCGGTTCCGGTTCCGCATTTTGGTGTCGTGCTGGAGATGGATCAATGGAATGCGCTCGTAGGGACGCTTAGAGGAAAAGATGTGCGTTTCGTCATCGAACCCTATACACGATTCCCGGGACTCCCAGGCGAACAGGCTACGATGATTTTGCTGGATCCTAGCGATAATGCACTGGAATTCAAGGCGTTCAGAGATATTGATTCCCAATTATTCAAGACATGATGCGGCAGGGGCAGAACCCTAAGATCAGCCGTGACAGTTCCGGGGATATCGGGCGTTGCGTGACAGTGAAAAATATTTACGCCATCTGCTTGACCTCCATTGAATGTGTAGTATCTTGATAACTGGAAGCCTCTTTCTGGATGTGAACCACATCTGAAATTCGCCCTTAATAAAACCGGGCAATTTATCCCCAGGTGTCGTACTCCAGACAGAGGTTTTCTTTTTTTCCACCAGTCGCTTATACAGCAATACTGATCCTGATTTCAGGTGTTACCCCCGATCTTTCCTGTCTACCCCGGCAACCACGCGCACCGTATCACCGCAAAGTACATCCGCATCACAGGCCTGACCCATTGCTTACAACACCCTGATCCCTCAACCGGCGTTAATTAGCCTGCCGTTTAGCGATGCCACAGAGTAAATCCCGTCAGATCAATCCTGTCCCGTGTTTATTCCTGTAATAGGTTGACAGCCCGAAATGCCGTGCCCAATATCGGCGACTTTGAAGCGCATCACATCATGATGCGAAAAACGACGCTACTCGCCCACACCTGCAGCCAGGGAAACTTTGATGCACACACCGAAGACCGTTCTGCTTGCCGCCATACTGTGCGCCTTCATCAACTCCGTCCGGGCCGATAACAAGGTTGTACACGTCTACAACTGGTCAGACTATATAGCGCCGGATACCCTGGAAAATTTTCAGTCCGCTACCGGCATCAAGGTAACCTATGACGTCTACGACTCCAATGAAGTCATGGAGGCCAAGCTGCTCGCCGGCGGCAGCGGCTACGACGTGGTCTTCCCCACTGCGCAGCCCTTCGCGGAACGCCAGATCAAGGCAGGTCTGTACCAGAAACTGGACAAGTCGAAGCTGGGGAACTACGGAAATCTCGACCCGACCATACTCAAACCGCTGCAGACGCCGGACCCGGACAACGCACACGTGGTTCCTTACATGTGGGGGACCAGCGGCATAGGCTACAACGTCGACAAGGTCAAGGCCATCCTCGGCGATAATGTGCCAACCGACACCTGGGCGCTGCTCTTCGACCCGGCCATTGCTTCAAAACTCGCCGGCTGCGGCATCAGCGTGATGGACGATGAAATGGAGGGCATGAGCGCGGCCCTGATGTACCTGGGCAAGGATCCGAACAGCACCGACCCCAAGGACTTCGAGGCGGCCGTGGAACTGTTCAAGAAGGTGCGGCCCTATATCAAATACTTTCACTCGTCCCAGTACATCAATGACCTGGCCAATGGCGACCTCTGCGTGGCCCACGGCTACTCGGGCGACGTGCTGCAGGCCCGGGACCGTGCGGATGAAGCCGGCAACAATGTCCATATCGCCTACGCCGTGCCGACACAGGGCGCCATACTCTGGATCGATGTCATGGCCATCCCCACGGACGCCCCGCATACGGACAACGCCTATGCCTTTATCAACTACCTGCTGAAACCCGATGTGATCGCCACGATCAGCAACGAAGTGACCTATGCCAACGCCAACCGCGCGGCAACCGGACTGATCGATGAAGCGGTGCGCGATGATCCGGGCGTCTACCCCCCCGAGGACGTCAAGCAGCGGCTGGTGACCATCGGGACACTGCCGGACAAGGTCCAGCGCCTGAAGGTGCGTGCCTGGACCCGCATCAAGAGCGGGCAATGATACACCCGCCGCTGCCCTGAAGACCGGCCTGTCCCGGATCCCGTAACGGGCAGGGACAGGCGTCATCTCTGGAGACTGTGAAGACACCGAGGATGACCCAGCCCCAATCCGTAAAAACACCCCAGGAACCCTGGCGCGACCCCGCGGCCAAACCCTTCGTACACATAGACAACGTCACCAAGGTATTCGACACAACCTATGCCGTCGACGGGGTAACGCTGGATATCTACCAGGGCGAATTCTTCTGTCTGCTCGGAGGTTCCGGCTGCGGCAAGAGCACCCTGCTGCGCATGCTCGCGGGACTGGAGCAGCCGACCTCGGGACGCATCCTCATCGATGGCGCGGATATGACCCGGATACCGCCCTACGCACGACCGGTCAACATGATGTTCCAGTCCTATGCGCTGTTTCCGCACATGACCGTGGAGCAGAATGTCGCGTTCGGACTGAAGCAGCAGAAGCTCGGCAAGGGCGAGATCCGCGATCGCGTGGCAGACCTGCTGGAACTGGTGCGCATGAAGCCCTTCGCGCGCCGCAAGCCGGAGCAGCTTTCCGGCGGGCAGCGTCAGCGGGTCGCACTCATCCGTTCGCTGGCGAGACAACCCAAACTCCTGCTCCTCGACGAACCCCTCGCGGCGCTGGACAAGAAACTGCGCGAACATACCCAGTTCGAACTGGTCAACATCCAGGAACGTGTGGGCACCACCTTCATCATGGTGACCCACGACCAGGAAGAAGCGATGACCGTGTCCACCCGCATCGCGGTGATGGAAGCCGGCCGTATCGAGCAGGTGGGCACACCGACCAGCGTCTATGAGTACCCGGCCAGCAGACACGTGGCGGAATTCATCGGTGCGGTGAACAGCATCGAGGGTCGCGTGGTGGAACAGGAAGGCGAACGACTGCTGATTCGTTCCGAGAGTCTCGGCTGCGATCTGGTCATGACGCACAAGCAACCCCTTCCGGAAGGAACGCCGGTCACGGTGGCTGTGCGTCCCGAAAAACTGCTGGCCTCCGAGCAGGCGCCCGCCGCCGGATACAACACTGTCAGGGGCGTAATCACCGACTTCGCCTATCTCGGCGATGTTTCCATCTATCTGGTACGGTTGCCAACCGGCCAGCAGATGCGGGTACAACTCACCAATCTCGCGCGACTCACAGAAACCCCGCTCACCTGGGATCAGGAAGTCTATCTTTCCTGGATGCCGGACAGCGGCGTGGTGTTTGCATCTTGAACCGGCGGACAGCCATCAATAGCTCCATACGCAGCGCCGGCACATGGCTGGGCGATCTCCTCACCGGACACCTCGGGCGGCGTCTGGTCATCGCGCTGCCTTACCTTTGGCTGCTGGTGTTCTTTATCCTGCCGTTCGTGATCGTGCTCAAGATCAGCCTGGCGGAAGTTCTGCTCGCTCGGCCGCCCTATTCGCCCCTGTGGCAAATCCTTGACGACAGTACACTGCAAATCCAGCTGCATCTGGAAAATTACCGGCGACTGTGGGAGGACCCGCTTTATCTGATCTCCTACCTGAAGTCGCTCAAGATTGCCGGCATCTCGACCCTGGTATGCCTGCTGCTCGGCTACCCCATGGCCTACGCCATCGCACGCACCCGCGACTCACTGCGCAACCTCCTGCTGATGATGATCATCCTGCCCTTCTGGACGAGCTTCCTTATCCGTGTGTATGCCTGGATCGGCATTCTCAAGAGCAACGGCCTGCTCAATAACCTGCTGCTCTACCTAGGTGTCATCGATCGACCCCTGACCCTGCTGCATACGGACTTCGCCGTGTATCTGGGCATCGTCTATTCGTATCTGCCATTCATGGTGCTTCCCCTGTACGCCACACTCTCACGCATGGACCTGACGTTGCTGGAGGCAGCGGCCGATCTCGGATGCCGTCCTTGGGAAGCCTTTCTGAAGGTAACGCTGCCGTTGTCACTACCGGGCATCATCGCCGGTTGCATGCTGGTGTTCATTCCGGCAGTGGGTGAATTCGTGATACCGGATCTGCTCGGCGGACCGGATTCCCTCATGATAGGGAAGGTGCTGTGGACCGAATTTTTTTCAAACCGCGACTGGCCGGCAGCATCCGCGGTGGCAGTGGTTATGCTGGCGCTGCTGGTAGTCCCATTGACCCTGTTTCAGCACGCCCAGGAAAAAAGCGAGAGTGAGACGCCACGATGAATCGCCGTCAACCCTTCCTGCTGTTTACCCTGCTGGCGTTTGGCTATGCGTTTCTCTACATCCCGATCATCTCCCTGATCGTGTACTCCTTCAACAGCTCGCGGCTGGTCACGGTGTGGGGCGGTTTCTCCACCCGATGGTATGGCGAGCTGCTGCACAACGATCAGATACTCTCTGCTGCCTGGCTGAGTCTGCGTATCGCCACCATGAATGCAACCCTCTCGATCGTACTTGGAACCCTCGCCGCGATCACCCTCGTGCGTTTCGGCAGATTCCGGGGGCGCGCCCTTTTTTCCACCATGGTCAGCGCGCCACTGGTGATGCCCGATGTCATCCTGGGCCTCGCCTCGCTGCTGCTGTTCGTGACGATGGAACATCTGATCGGCTGGCCGGGCGGACGCGGTCTCACCACCATTACACTTGCCCATATCACTTTCAGTGCGGCGTACGTCACCGTGGTGGTCCAGTCCCGCCTGTCTCAATTCGACACATCGCTGGAAGAGGCGGCCATGGATCTGGGCGCGCGGCCATGGAAGGTTTTCCTGCTGATTACCCTCCCCATCATTGCACCGTCCCTGCTGGCAGGCTGGCTACTGGCCTTTACCCTGTCTCTGGATGATCTTGTTATCGCCAGTTTCGTATCAGGCCCCGGCGCCACCACCCTGCCCATGGTGGTCTACTCCAGCGTACGGCTTGGCGTCAGCCCGCAAATCAATGCCCTCGCCACACTGATTGTGGCCATTGTCAGCCTCTGCATCCTGCTCGCCGGATGGTTGACACACCGGAAGGAAATGCAACGCCGTCACGCGCCGGCGATCGACCCGAGCTAGAAACCAATCAACTCGGCATGCAAATCCGTGTTGCTCGCTTCTGTTAGAAACTCCCTCGAGTTGATAATCTCCGGGTCATATTCAATCAACATTGAATGCGGCCTTTCATCATGACATGACGCGGTAATCACTCCATCCTTGCCAAGTAACCGGTCACGAAAATTTTCACGTTGATCGTGTGTCGTCTCTTCGTCTATATGTAGAGTAACCTCTGCCCATTTGGTCCCCATGGCACAACCTCCTTCGTCGTTTTTTCCTGCCTCAATTGTAAAAATAGCCACCAAACCGGTAGCATGCAATGATCCCTGTCAAACAGAACCCTTACTGCCAGCCAGCATTTCGCCGTGTCTGGCGTTACCGGGAACAAGTAGCCGGGCGGGGGTAGTTTCCGGCATCGGAACCCGCCAAACCACTGGACTCCCGTATTGAAATTCCCCCGGACTACCGGCCGGATCGAAATCCGCCAATGGCAAACCTGGCGTGCTATATACGTAATTCCCCTAATTGTCTCCACCCCGCAACTCCACTATCTTGAAAGTAGCTGGTTAATCAGACCCGAATGCCCGGCCACTCGTCAGGCCAGATGGAGGTCCGGATTTTATGAATAAATGCCTCCGGATATCCCTGATGCTCACAGTCCCGGGAAGGCGATACCTGTACGGCTCGCGGCATTCATGGACCCGATTCGCCGGTTATGCACCCCGGGTTCTGACGGAAGTCTGTCGCTAACAGCCATTCTAGAAGTGTTGCCGGTCGAAGTAATGAAAATCATCACAAGACAAAAGGGAAATCGCCGATGGGATCTGCCCCATGAGTTCCCTCTCGTGGACTGCCAGGGAATCACGGTCATGTGCGACCGCAGAAGGTTAACTGACAGGCGCAAGACTCACGGTGATCTCGACAACCTGATGGCCATCCTCTCCAGGTTATCGACAGGGCATACCAACTGATCAATCGCCAGAGACCTGTCGGCCAGAGGGCACTAAGTATTCTTGATGAACATCTGAAAATTCATTTTGTGAATTTCCCTTTTCCAAAATCAATCGACCCCATGACCATGAATGAACGAAGACGTCCGATGACAGGAGTGCATGGATCCTAGAACAGGAAAAGTCATATCCCTGAAACCGGCGCAAACAGCCGGAACGAAAATTGAACAACATCGTCGTCCGATGGTTCATTTGAAATTATCAAAAAAGCAACACATGAACCAGGGCTCCGGATCCGAAGAATGTCCCTGCCTGGATAATAGCCCGGATGCAATCTCCTCAAGGCGGGTTCACGACCGCCGTCGTCAGCACCTTTATTCGTAATGCCCTGGTTATTGCCGTCCCGCTGCAGAACACCCGACGGGGAGCATCGGAAAAAGAAGAGCGGTTGCATACCCGGCTTCCCCTGCCTATGATGAAGCCGCTGCAACAAGAAGATTCACGCGCCCTGATCACGACGGGCAAGCAGCCATGTGCCAGGGGAGAGAATTGAGTTACCTGCCGGTGGCCGCTTGCAGCGGTGCCCGGTACCGTCAATGCCCGCCAGTGTGATTACCGTCATCAATACCCGGGAACCCGAGACCCACCACGACCGGTGTGCCGAACCTTAGAGAATGCGAGTAATCGAGCAGAACGAAAACCGGTGCAATTCTTCACGACAATAATTCTGGTCCTGGCAGGGTTGTTGACTGCTCCGACAGTAACCCAGGCCGCAACTGACGGATCCCTGGCGCATGATCTGACCCGGACAAGCGTCGGCCATACCGCACTGCTGGTTTTTTTCATCGCTTATCTTGCGGTTATGGCGGAGGAATTCACCCACTTGCGCAAGTCGAAACCCGTGATCCTGGCGGCCGGCGTCATCTGGGGGATGATCGCCTTCGTCTATGCGGGTCTTGACGACAGCCACATGGTTGAATCGGCCCTGCGTGACAATCTGGTCGAATTCTCCGAACTTTTTCTGTTCCTGTTGTCGGCCATGACGTATGTCAACGCCATGGATGAGCGCCTGTTGTTCGAAGCACTGCGTTCCTGGCTGGTACGCAAGGGTTTCGGCTACCGCAGCCTGTTCTGGCTGACGGGTGGGATGGCATTCGTTCTGTCGCCGATACTGGACAACCTGACCACGTCGCTGATTATGTGTGCCGTGTTGCTTGCGGTCGGCAAGGACAACAACCGGTTCATCACTCCGGGGTGTGTCAATATTGTTGTTGCCGCCAACGCAGGCGGGGCGTTTTCCCCGTTCGGTGACATCACCACGCTGATGGTATGGCAGAGGGGTCTGGTTGAGTTTAACGATTTCCTCCTGCTGTTCATCCCCTCCCTGGTTAATTTTCTGGTGCCGGCTGCTTTCATGCACTTTGCCATTCCCGCCGGACATCCACCCGGCAAGGAGGAACAGATCAAGGTGCGCAGGGGCGGCAAACGCATCATGCTTCTGTTTGCCGCCACGATCCTGACCACAATCTATTTTCATAAATTCCTGCACCTGCCGCCATTCCTCGGCATGATGACGGGTCTTGCCTACCTGCAGTTCTTCGGTTACTACCTGCGCAAATCGCACCGCCCGACAAATCAGGACACGGAAATCATCGGTGATATAAGCCATATTTCCATGCAAGGCAAACCATTCGACATATTCCGGCGCATGGCCCGTGCCGAGTGGGACACATTGCTGTTTTTCTATGGCGTCGTACTCTGCGTCGGCGGCCTGGGATTCATCGGCTATCTGGGATTGCTGTCCGAGATTATTTATGTCGATATGGGCCCGACCTTTGCGAACGCTTCAGTCGGCATCATCTCAGCCATTGTCGACAACATACCGGTTATGTTTGCGGTGCTCTCCATGAATCCGGACATGTCGCTCGGTCACTGGTTGCTGGTTACCCTGACCGCGGGTGTCGGCGGGAGTCTGCTGTCTATCGGCTCGGCGGCGGGTGTCGCGCTGATGGGTCAGGCGCAGGGCAGGTACACATTTTTTGGACATCTCAGGTGGGCACCGGTCATCCTGCTGGGCTACGCCGCGTCTATCCTGACTCACATGTGGATCAATTCCGCCACGTTCCAGCTGCCCCCCGCGGGCTGAATGGAATATCAGTCGGGCTTGTCCGGCTGCTCCTCCAGCCGTCGCCAGATACAGGCGCCATTATGCGTCCGGTCAATTGCATCCAGGCGCGCACCGTGCGCCTCGAGTTCCCCGGCGCCGGCCTGTATAACCCGCAAGGGAGGCCGATCCGGTTGCAGTCGCCGTATCGAATGGGTTTTCTCTCCGTGCATATCGCTGCGACTGTCCAGGGACAGCGTAGCCTGTCCGCCGGTCATTGCCAGATAGACATCGGCGAGTATTTCGGCGTCCAGAAGCGCGCCGTGCAGGTCACGCTGTGAATTGTCTATCTGGTAGCGCTTGCACAAGGCGTCGAGGTTGTTTCTCTGCCCGGGATGCAGGCGGCGCGCGATCGCCAGGGTGTCAACGATCGTGCAGTGTTCTGAAAGAGGTCCCACCGATTTGCCGAGCAGGGCAAATTCGTGATTTATGAACCCGACATCAAAGGGCGCATTATGTATGATGAGTTCCGCACCTCGTATGAATGTCAGGAATTCCCCGGCGATGTCGGCAAAACGCGGTTTGTCGGCCAGAAACTGGTCGGTTATCCCGTGCACTTCCCTGGCGCCCGCATCGATTATGCGATCAGGCTGAATGTACTGATGATAGGTGTTCCCGGTGATCCGCCGGTTCACCAGTTCGACACAGCCGATTTCGATAATACGGTGCCCGTCGGATGGCTCGAGACCCGTGGTCTCGGTATCAAGTATGATCTGTCGCATCGTTCGCCCTGTTCGGTTAACAGCCCTGACTATAAAAGCTCATCGATCGCCCTGTTGGCAAGCTCATCCGCCAGTTCGTTCTCGGGATGACCGCTGTGCCCCCTCACCCACTCCCATTGTATCTGGTGCCCGGCGATGGCCGCATCCAGTTGTTGCCAGAGATCGGCGTTTTTAACCGGTTTTTTCGCGGCGGTCTTCCAGCCGTTGCGTTTCCAGTTCGCCATCCATTCCGTGATGCCCTTCTGTACATACTGCGAGTCGGTGGTCAGACGCACGCGACAGGGACGCTTCAGGCTTTCGAGCGCACGGATTGCCGCCATCAGTTCCATGCGGTTGTTGGTGGTGAGCGGCTCGGCGCCGTACAGGGTCTTTTCATGCCCCTTGTAACGCAATACCGCACCCCAGCCGCCCCGACCCGGATTGCCGCGACAGGCGCCGTCGGTGTAGATCTCAGCCTCTGCTGACACGCCGAATGTTTCTTTGGCTCGAGGTGGGAATACCGACCGGGAACAATTGACTACGCCCGTTGCGGACCGCCTTGAGCGGCGTCAGGATCACCGTGCGTTTTCTGGCAACGAGAATATAGGCTCCGGCCAAAAGCATTCGGTCATTGCCATGGGTCGGTTCGAGAAACTGCAGACGACCCAGCATGCGTGAATTCTGGATCGGTGGCCGCTGGAAAAGATAACGGAAATGCAGGGAATCGAATCCGAGCAGGCTGAGCCAGTCCTTGATCCGGTTCATGCTGAGGAAGCGTGCATTCCACGGCATATCCTGCGAACGCCACGACAGCAATCGACGCATCCCCCACAGACTCCAGGGATTGAACCCGATTATCACCAGATGTCCATCGGGTATCAGACTGCGCTCCGCCTCGCGCAGCACCTGGTGTGGATCAACGGTTATCTCAAGGGTATGCGGCAGGATAATGGCATCCAGAGTATCCGTCATTACCGGCCACGTGTCGGTATGTCCAACGACGCCTGTCTCGCTGCCGGAATCTTTCTGTATCCGCTGGATAATATGATGCGGTATGCGACTGTCCGACAGGGTACAGGTTTCCCATGGCGGATCAACCACCATCAGATGGTAGCCAAACAAACCGGGAAGCTGCTCGGCGAGTGCAGACAGCTCGACATCGGCCAGCAGCCTTCCCAGAGGGTGGCGGTACCAGCTGCGCAGCGAGGATGCTCTGGATGGCAGGGATAGCGGTGTGTTCATGACGAAATCATACCGCATCCTGTGCGGGGATGCCGGCATCGACTGTCATAAATCCGGCATTGACCTGGTTTATCGGCCCTGTCAGCATACGCCGTTTAATGCATGCCGGGATGCATGGATATATAGCCAGTTTGAATACGGCATCCCCCGCCATGTGATCCAGATCACACATATTCCTTAAAGCCCGATGTCGCCGGCGTCGTTAACTGCCTTATGAGAACCCCTAGAGACAGCCTTTGTATCGCCGCCATTCTGCTGGCCACCGGCTGTACATCACTCACCACCCCGCCTCCCACATCCCCATACGAAGACAGTTACAGCAACGGAGACACACTTGAAACTGGCCGTTATGCCGATTCTGCACAGGAACCGGCCGCTGCGCTACAGGATACTAGTGGAGAAGGGTCAGACAGTGGTGAATTCTGGCAGCAGGTGCGGAAGGGATTTCTCCTGTCCGCAGAGCCACGCGAATCAGTTACCAGACAGATAAGTTTCTACAGCCGGGAGCCGCGTCAGGTGGAAACCATCCTGCAACGGGGTGAACCCTACCTGGCCTATATATATGAAGAGGTCAGAAAACGCGATTTCCCCAACGAAATTGTATTGCTGCCTTTTATCGAAAGCGGCTACGACCCCTATGCCTATTCGCACGGGCATGCCGCCGGCCTGTGGCAATTCATACCCGGCACGGGTACGCACTACGGGCTCAAGCAGGACTGGTGGTACGATGGGCGCAGGGATGTGGTCGCTTCAACGGACGCCGCCCTGAATTATCTCGACAATCTTCAACAGTCATTCGATGGCGACTGGCTGCTGGCACTGGCCGCCTACAACGCCGGAGAGGGGACGGTACATCAGGCGATAAAACGCAATCAGCAGAAGGGCAAGCCGGTTGATTTCTGGCATCTGGATCTTCCAGGGGAAACCAGGGTCTACGTCCCCAGGCTGCTGGCGATCAGCACCATCATCAGGCAACCGGAAAAGTACGGCGTGCACCTGTCACCTGTCGCCGAGTCCCCCGGGTTCACGGTCGTTAACACACACGCTCAACTGGACCTCGCGGTTGCCGCCAGTCTGGCAGATATGGACACGAAGGAACTGCAGCTGCTTAATCCCGGGTTCAACCGCTGGGCCATGCATCCGCAAGGTCCGCACCGCCTGGTGGTCCCGGTGGATAAATCCGATATATTCAAACAGAACCTCGCCGCCCTGCCGGCCTCGCAACGGATCAAATGGTTGCGCCACAAGGTCCTGCGCGGCGAGACCCTCGGACATATCGCAAATCGCTATGACACCACGGTAACCGTCCTGCGTAGAACCAACGAATTGCGGGGCGACACTATCCGTATCGGCCAGCAGCTGATTATCCCGGTAGCCGCACGGGACAGCACGCATTACGCCTCTCTGGTCAGGGACAAACCGGTACTGGCGTCCGGGAAAACCCTGACCTACCGGGTACACAACGGCGACAGCCTGTGGGTGATTGCACGCACCTACAACGTCAGTGTCAAACAGCTTTCGCAATGGAACAATCTCGCCTCCGGCACAACGATCAAACCGGGACAGCAACTCACCATCCGTCAGCAGGAGAACCCGACGCTGGCCAGCAACACCGTCAGGCCGGTCAATTACACCGTACGCAAGGGAGACAGCCTGTTCCTCATCTCGCAGAAGTTCAACGTCAGCGTCAACGACCTGAAGGAATGGAACTCACTGGAGAAGCAAAAGTACCTCAAGCCCGGGCAAAGACTGAAGCTCTACATCGATGTCGTTCGCCTGTCGCAGAACAGTCAGGGTTGACCTGCGACTGACACTGACGGCATAACCGTCTTTGCTCCGCGCGCAGGCGACTTCAACCCCGAACGCCCCCTGACCGCGACAATCACGGATGAACGCCGCAATGATTCGATTTCGACCCAGTACTGCAAAACCGACTGTCTCTCCCGCCTGGTAATAGGTGGTGGCCCTGACCTGCATATTGAGCGCGGAGGGTGAGCTACACCTCGGGCCGCATATGGGGAAACAGCAACACGTCGCGAATGGACGGTGAATCAGTAAACAGCATGACGAGCCGGTCGATGCCGATGCCCTCCCCCGCTGTAGGCGGCATGCCATGCTCGAGGGCCCGGATGTAATCGGCGTCGTAGTGCATCGCTTCCAGGTCGCCGGCGGCCTTCTCTTCAACCTGTCTGCGGAAACGTTCGTCCTGATCCTCCGCATCGTTCAATTCGGAAAATCCGTTCGCGATCTCGCGCCCTCCCACGAAGAACTCGAAGCGGTCGGAAACAAACGGGTTATCGTCGTTGCATCGCGCAAGCGGCGAGACCTCCGTCGGATAGGCGGTAATGAAGGTCGGGTCGACGAGGCGCTCCTCCACCGTCTTCTCGAAGATTTCCACCTGGATCTTTCCCAGGCCGTAGCTGTCTTTCAATACAATGCCCAGGCCGGCAGCCAGTTTCCGCGCGGCGTCCGGATCATCGATATGCCCGGGGGTGAAGCCGGGATTGAAATGCAAAATCGAATCCCGTACCGTCATGCGCCGGAAGGGCTTGCCGAAATGAAAGCGTTTTCCCTGGTATTCGATGCCGGTAGTACCCAGCAGATCCATTGTCATACTGACCAGCAAATCCTCGGTCAGGTCCATGAGATCATGATAATCGGCATAGGCCTGATAGAATTCCAGCATGGTGAATTCGGGATTATGGCGTGTCGAGAGTCCCTCATTGCGGAAATTGCGGTTAATTTCGTAGACCCTTTCATAACCACCGACGACGAGTCGTTTCAGGTACAGTTCCGGGGCAATCCGCAGAAACAGGTCCATGTCCAGGGCATTGTGATAGGTGGTAAACGGACGCGCCGTTGCACCTCCCGGTATCGCCTGCATCATGGGCGTCTCGACTTCAAGGAAATCCCTGTCATTAAGGTACTGGCGGACATACTGAACGATCCGGGTGCGCATGCGAAAAGTGTTACGCGAGACTTCGTTCATGATGAGATCGATGTAGCGCTGCCGGTAACGCATCTCCTGGTCCGCCAGGCCGTGGAATTTCTCCGGCAGCGGTCGCAACGACTTGGTCAGAATCCGTATCGACTCGGTCTTGATGGACAACTCGCCGGTTCTGGTCTTGAACAACACACCCTCGGCACCCACGATATCGCCGATGTCCCAGCCCTTGAAGTTCTGGTAGACACCTTCCGGCAGGGTATCGCGCTGCAGGAACAGCTGAATACGCCCGGACATGTCCTGCAACTGGGCGAAGCTGGCCTTGCCCATGACGCGTTTCGCCATCAGCCGCCCGGCGACCTTGACGCGCAGGTGTGATTCTTCCAGCTGCTCGTTGTTCTTTTGATCATATTCCGCATGCAGCTCACCGGCGATGGCATCACGCCGAAAGTCATTCGGAAAGGCATTGCCGGCCTCGCGCAGGGCGTTCAGCTTGGCGCGGCGCTGGGCGATGAGGGCGTGTTCTTCCTGGTCATTCATGAGATCGTCCTGGTTTCAGCAAGGAGCCTGTCGGTGCCGCGATGCGAAAAAGCACCAACTACAGTCGGTGACAGGGATACCCGTTTCACAACCCACTCTTCAGGCTCGCCTCGATAAACAGGTCCAGATCGCCATCCAGCACGGTCTGGGTGTTGCCCACCTCGACGCCGGTGCGCAGATCCTTGATACGCGACTGGTCCAGCACATAGGAGCGGATCTGGCTGCCCCAGCCGATGTCCGACTTGGTGTCTTCCAGGGCCTGCTGGTCAACGCGGCGTTTCTGCATTTCGAGTTCGTAGAGCTTGGACTTGAGCTGCTTCATGGCCGTCGCCCTGTTTTTATGCTGGGAACGGTCGCTCTGGCACTGCACCACGATACCGCTGGGCGCGTGGGTGATACGCACTGCCGATTCCGTGCGGTTTACATGCTGACCGCCGGCCCCGCTTGCCCGATAGACATCGACGCGCAGGTCGGCCGGATTAATGTCGATGTCGATGTCGTCCGCGATTTCGGGGGACACGAACACCGCCGCGAACGAGGTATGCCGACGGTTGCCGGAATCAAACGGCGACTTGCGCACCAGCCGGTGAACACCGGTTTCGGTACGCAGCCAGCCATAGGCATACGAGCCCTCGAATTTGACCGTCGCGCTCTTGATGCCCGCGACCTCGCCCGGAGAGGCCTCGATCAGTTCGGTAGCGAAGCCGTGGCGCTCACCCCAGCGCAGATACATCCGCAGCAGCATCTCCGCCCAGTCCTGCGCCTCGGTACCGCCCGAACCTGACTGGATATCGAGGAAGGCATTTTCGGGGTCCATCTCGCCGGAGAACATGCGCTGGAATTCCAGCCGCGCGATATCCGTTTCCAGGCGACCAACATCCTCCTCGATCGCCCCGATACTCTCCTCGTCACCCTCTTCTGCGGCAACCTCCAGTAATTCGTCGGCGTCTCGCAGTGCCTGGAACATCCGGGCAAGGGGATGTACCACCTCCTCCAGACGGGCACGCTCACGCCCGAGTTCCTGAGCACGCTCCGGGTTGTTCCAGATGGCGGGGTCTTCAAGTTCCCGGCTGACCTCGGTCAGTCGCTCGCTCCTGGCATCGAGGTCAAAGATACCCCCTAAGGGCGGCCGAGCGTCCGTCAAGGTCCTTGATCAGGGCACGTAAGGCATTCAGGTCAGGCATGTGGGAGTAATCATCAAAGTGAAAAATATCAAGCCACTCATGATACTACTGTAATTCAGGCGAGACCAGCAACGCCCGGACGGCGGCGGTGGCGTACCGGACCGCCGGTATCGGCTCAGCCGGATTCGATGTGCTCAACAACCAGCTGGGCATTCTCGACTCCCCGGAACTCATTAACGTCGAGGCGGTAGACCAGGCGTACCTGCCCGCCAGTCGTGGATTGAACCCCGCTATTGAACGCAATTCCATCGAGACGACGGCTGCCACCCGCCGGCCTCAGAACCATCTTCAGATGGCGCTCACCAACCACGCGCTGTTCCAGAATCGCGAATCTGCCATCGAATTGCGGTGCAGGAAAACCCTGCCCCCATGGACCGGCCTCACGAAGGAGTTTCGCGGTCGCCACGGAAAGTTCCTCCTCGGAAAGCGATCCGTCGGTGTAGATGACATCCTGCAGATCCTCCATCGAGAGCACTCGCGCAACCTCCGCAGCGAATGCCGTCTCGAACGCCGGGAGATGCTCCTCGGCCAGTGTTAACCCCGCGGCCATGGCATGACCGCCGAAATGGCTGAGCAGTTCCGGATGACGGGTGGCGATCGCATCGAGGGCATCCCGGATATGCAGACCTGCAATGGAGCGGGCCGATCCCTTCAACTCGCCCTTGCCGGCGCGGGCGAAGGCAATCACCGGGCGATGAAAGCGATCCTTGATGCGCCCCGCCAGGATGCCGATGACACCCTGGTGCCAGTGTGGATCGAACAGGCAGAACCCGGCCGGCGGTTCCCGTGTATCCGGTAGCAGTGACTCAATGACAGCCAGCGCCTGAGCCTGCATATCGGCCTCGATGTCCTTGCGGTCGCGATTCAGCACATCGAGCCGGGCAGCCATCGCACGTGCACTGGCCTCATTGTCCGTCAGCAGGCATTCGATACCGAGTGACATGTCCTCCAGGCGCCCGGCGGCATTCAGGCGCGGTCCGATGACATAGCCGAGGTCGGCCGAGACAGTGCGCGTCGTCACTCGACCGCCGGCCTCGAGCAGCGCCCGTATGCCCGGCAGGCAGCGACCGGCGCGGATGCGTTGCAATCCTTGCTGCACCAGCAGCCGATTATTACGGTCAAGCGGCACCACGTCGGCCACCGTTCCAAGGGCGACCAGATCCAGCAACTGGCCCAGGTTTGGTTCGTGAAGTCCCCGCCGGGCGAACCAGCCGCATGCGCGCAATCCAGCCCGCAGCGCCAGCATGACATAAAAGGCCACGCCGACGCCGGCGAGGTGCCTGCCGGGCATCCCTTCACCGTAAAGACTGGGATTGACGATAGCGTTCGCGGGAGGCAGTTCTTCACCAGGCAGGTGGTGATCCGTGATCAGCACCCGAATGCCGCGTTCCCGGGCGGCCGCGACACCCGCCAGGCTGGAGATGCCGTTATCCACGGTGATGAGGAGATCCGGTTGCCTCGTCGCGGCGACCGCGACGATCTCGGGGGTCAGTCCGTAACCATATTCAAAGCGGTTGGGAACAAGATAATCCACCTGTGTCGCACCCATGCCGCGCAGGGCGCGCAGACACAGGGCGCAGCTGGTCGCGCCATCGGCGTCAAAGTCGCCGACCACGATCATCCGCCAGTCTGCCTTGACAGCCTCTGCCAGCAGATCAACGGCCTGATCCAGACCGCCCAGGCGATCCGGCGGCAGCAAGCTGTCCAGCGAGTAATCCAGATCACCGATGGACTCAATGGCACGCGCGGCATACACCCGTTTCAGGACCGCCGGCATTCCCGGCGGCAACCGGTTCGGATCCGTGGTCAACGGACGGGAGAGGATGCGTCTAGACATGTCCGCAGTGCCAGGCCAGTGACCGGTCGGGCTTCCAGAAACACCGCAAACCCCTCCGGGTAATCTGGTAACGTCTGTCGCTGACGGGATAGATATCCAGGCGATCGACACGCCCCTGCTTGAGCAGATCCAGCAGCGGCCTGAACCAGGTCTGCTCCAGCTGACTGATCCCCTCGTACCAGGCTTCCACCTCGCCATAGCGCGAGGGACGCTCCAGCCGGTCGAGCCAAACCAGCTGGAGCCCGCCCTGCGACTCCACCATCAGCTCCGTGGCATCCACGGGCAAATCGCGACAGGGGATCCCCGCCAGCCGCGCGAGTCCACGCGGCAGCGGGTTGACGGCTATCATCATGTTGACCGTGGTCGAAATCCGCCCGGGCAGGTACCCGCCGCCCCATGGCCAGATACTGTTGACGGCGGGTTCACCGCGCTGCTCCCGCGCCAGGTTGACTTGATGCTCATGGAACAGCATCTGTACTTCATTCAGGAAGGCGTGCCAGGTGACAGCGTGCTTCCCTTGCGGCATTCCGTCGCTGATATCCCGGCCGGCGAGCCGCATGGGCGCCACCGTAACAAGCTCCGGTGTTTCGTTCAGGGTCAGATACCAGCGCTGCGGCAACGGAGCATGCAGCTGCCAGCCCTGCCGGCTGTAATAGTCGTTTAACGTAGCCACCAGATCACGCGCCTCCTGTGCATTCAGGTCGAATGTCGTGCTGTCGAATAGGCGCAGACAGGCCTGGTCAGCGCGCAGATGAACGGGGTCGGCGCGCATGATAAAACCCGTTGTCCGTTCTCCGGTGTCGTCCAGCCAGGTCAACGGGGCGACCGCAAGTTGATCGCCGTCACCGTGAGGCAACCGGAAGAAAGCGGCCAGCGTGCTCTCCGGATCGGAGGCAGGCTGTTCCACAACCCGGGCTCGTGACAGCAGCCGCTCGAGCGCCGGCAGGGTGGTTGGAAAATAACCGGTGGCGGGTGTATCGAGAGAGGGTCCGCAAAGACCCGGAATCACCAATACCAGGTGGCAGGAAGCTTCAGTCAAGATACCGGCGAACAGTGGACAGCCATCAGGGACAACGGTGCGCCAGTCCGGCCGGAAAAGAGTGCGGGTTCATCAGACTACGGCGCCATGTTGTCGAGGATCGCTTGCTTCACTGCATCGAGTTTTGCGTCCACCGTCAACATGCCGCCTTCACATTGCCTGATGGCCGTATCCGGATCCTTGAGTCCGTGTCCGG